>NZ_JBHJUK010000006.1:14630-140141 GCF_042266225.1 Kitasatospora sp. NPDC056181 | reverse complement strand
GTGTCGACGCTGACCACCGGGATCTTCTTGGCGGACAGCTGGTCGAGGGTGGAGGCGATCGCACCGGTGTCCTGCGGGGCCATGACGACGGCCTTGGCGCCGGTGTTCTGGAAGACCTGGACGTTGGCGACCAGCTTGGTGACGTCGTTCTGCGAGTTGCTCACCGGCAGGGTGTTCAGGCCCTGCGCGGAGGCGTCCTGCTTGACGTACTGCGCGTAGGAGTTCCAGAAGTCGGAGTCCGCACGCGGCAGGTCGACACCGATGGCCGGCTTCCCGCCGGCGGCGGACGCGTTCGAGTCGCTGCCGCGGTTGCAGCCCGTGGCGAGCCCCGCCAGGACGACCACGGCGGCGGCGGTGGCCGCGATTCTGGAGGAGCGAGGGTTCATCGTGCTGATCTCCTTGGCTGGGATGTCCGGCTCCCCTGCGGGGGCGGGGAGCCGGTGTGGTGGGGCGCAGTGGGGGCGACCGGCCGCGTCTGCGTCGGTCCGGGACAACTGGCAGCGGACCGTTCCGCTCGTAGTCATCGGATGACTTGCGGCAGTGAGGACCTTACGAGCCTGACATCGGGCTGACAAGAGGAGACCTCGGATGATTCCCAACCGTGACATCCGGGTTTCGCGCGAACGCGAGAAGCCTGGAATGCGCCCCACGAGCTGCGTTCCTGGTGGAGCATGGGCCGGGTTCACCGATAATCATCGGAGGACTTCTTGCGGTGGCGCGGTCCGTGCTCGTATGGTCAGGGCTTCGCAGATTCATCCGATGTATCGGAGGTCGCGAGGCCTCGCTCGTCGGCGTGACGACAGGAGAGAAGACATGAGACTAGGGCGCATCGGCGTACCGGGGGCCGAGACCCCGGTCGTCATCGACCGGACCGGCGCCACGTTCGCGCTCACGGCCCTGACCGCCGACATCGACGGCGACTTCCTCGCCTCCGGCGGGATCGACCGGGTGGGGGAGGCGCTGGCCGAAGGCTCGCTCCCGGCCGTCGACACGGCCGGCCAGCGGGTCGGCGCCCCCGTCGCCCGCCCGGGGAAGGTCGTGTGCATCGGGCTCAACTACCGTGATCACGCGGCGGAGACGGGAGCGGCCGTTCCCGAGCGGCCGGTGGTCTTCATGAAGGACCCGTCCACCGTGGTGGGGCCGTACGACCGGGTGCTGATCCCGCGTGGTTCGGTGAAGACGGACTGGGAGGTGGAGCTCGCGGTCGTCATCGGCCGCGAGGCCCGCTACCTGGCGAGCCCGGCCGAAGCCGGCGCGTGCATCGCCGGTTACACGATCAGCAACGACGTCTCCGAGCGGGAGTTCCAGCTGGAGTACTCCGCGCAGTGGGACCTCGGGAAGTCCTGCGAGACCTTCAACCCGCTCGGCCCCTGGCTGGTGACATCCGATGAGATCGCCGACCCGCAGTCGCTGGGGCTGCGGCTCACGGTCAACGGCGAGGTGCGGCAGGACGGCGACACCAAGAACATGATCTTCGATGTCGCGTACCTGGTCTGGTACCTCAGCCAGTACATGGTGCTGCGTCCCGGCGACGTCATCAACACCGGCACCCCGGCCGGCGTGGCCCTCGGCCTGCCCGGCACCCCGTACCTGCGCGCGGGCGACACCGTCGAGCTGTCCATCGACGGCCTCGGCACCCAGCGCCAGACGTTCGTCAACGCGTGAAAGGCACCCAGTTGTCCGAAACCACCACGGCGCGGATCACCGCCGTCGAGACCTTCGACGTCCGCTTCCCCACCTCGCGGGAGCTGGACGGGTCCGACGCGATGAACCCCGACCCCGACTACTCCGCCGCCTACGTGATCCTGCGCACCTCGGCAGGCGGCCACGAGGGCCACGGCTTCACCTTCACCATCGGCCGGGGCAACGACGTCCAGGTCGCCGCCATCGACGCGCTGCGTGACCACGTCGTCGGACGCTCCGTCGCCGAGCTCTGCGCCGACCCGGGCTCGCTGTACCGCGACCTGATCGGCGACAGCCAGCTGCGCTGGCTCGGCCCCGAGAAGGGCGTGATGCACATGGCCATCGGCGCCGTCGTCAACGCCGTCTGGGACCTCGCCGCCAAGCGCGAGGGCAAGCCGCTGTGGCAGTTCCTCGCCGACGCCGACCCCGAATGGCTGGTCTCGCAGGTCGACTTCCGCTACATCACGGACGCGCTCACCCCCGGTGAGGCCCTGGAGCTGCTGCGCAAGGGCAAGCAGGGCTCCGGTGAGCGGGCCGCCGAGCTGCTGCGGCGCGGCTACCCCGCCTACACCACCTCGCCCGGCTGGCTCGGCTACTCGGACGAGAAGCTCACCCGCCTCGCCAAGCAGGCCGTGGCCGACGGGTTCACCCAGATCAAGCTGAAGGTCGGCGCCGACCTCGCCGACGACGTCCGCCGCTGCCGCACCGCCCGTCAGGCCGTCGGCCCGGACATCCGGATGGCGATCGACGCCAACCAGCGCTGGGACGTCGCCGAGGCGATCGAGTGGACCAACGCGCTCGCCGAGTTCGACCCGTACTGGATCGAGGAGCCCACCAGCCCCGACGACATCCTCGGCCACGCCGCCATCCGGCGCGGCGTCCACCCGATCAGGGTCGCCACCGGCGAGCACGTGCAGAACCGCATCGTCTTCAAGCAGCTCCTCCAGGCCGAGGCGATCGACGTCCTCCAGCTGGACTCCGCCCGGGTCGCCGGCGTCAACGAGAACCTCGCCATCCTGCTGCTCGCCGCCAAGTTCGGTATCCCGGTCTGCCCGCACGCCGGGGGAGTCGGTCTGTGCGAGCTGGTCCAGCACCTGTCCATGTTCGACCACGTCGCCCTCTCCGGCACCACCGAGGACCGCGCGATCGAGTTCGTCGACCACCTCCACCAGCACTTCCTCGACCCCGTCGTCATCAGCGGCGGCCACTACCAGGCGCCGACCGCGCCCGGTTTCTCCGCCACCATGCACCAGGCGACCATCGACACCTACCGTTACCCCGACGGCGCGTTCTGGGCCGCGGACCTGGCCGACGCCACGAAGACGGAGAAGCACGCATGACCACCGACCTCCACGGCCTGACCGCCCTGGTCACCGGGGGTGCGTCCGGCATCGGCCTGGCCACCGCCCAACTGCTCGCCCATCGCGGCGCGGACGTCGCCGTCCTCGACCTCGACCCGAGCGGCGCCCCGGCCCCGCTGCGCGGCTTCACCGCCGACGTCGGCGACGACCGCTCTGTCCGTACGGCCGTGGAGAGCGCGGCCGAGGCGCTCGGGGGCATCGACATCCTGGTCAACAACGCCGGCATCGGCGCCGCCGGAACGGTGGAGGACAACCCCGACGAGCAGTGGCACCGCGTCCTGGACGTCAACGTGCTCGGCATCGTCCGCACCACCCGCGCCGCCCTCCCGCACCTGCGCCGCTCCGCCCACGCCGCAGTCGTCAACACCTGCTCCATCGCCGCCACCGCAGGCCTGCCGCAGCGCGCCCTGTACTCGGCCAGCAAGGGGGCGGTGCTGTCCCTCACCCTGGCGATGGCCGCCGACCACGTCCGCGAGGGCATCCGGGTCAACTGCGTCAACCCCGGCACGGTCGACACCCCGTGGGTGGGCCGACTGCTGGACGCCTCCGCCGACCCGGCCGCCGAACGCGCCGCCCTCAACGGGCGCCAGCCGACCGGCCGCCTGGTCACCGCCGAGGAGGTGGCCGCGGCCATCGCCTACCTCGCCTCACCGGCCGCCGCCAGTACCACCGGAACCGCCCTCGCGGTCGACGGCGGAATGGCCGGCCTGCGTCTTCGCCCGGAGCCGAAGCCATGAACCTGCGTCGGAACCGCCTGGGCCGGAGCCCGGTCCGGGTCAGCGAACTCGCCTTCGGCGCGGCCGGTATCGGCAACCTCTTCACGGCGGTGAGTGACGAGCAGGCGGAGCAGGCCGTGCACGCTGCCTGGGAAGCAGGCGTCCGCTACTTCGACACCGCCCCGCACTACGGCCTCGGCCTGTCCGAACGGCGCCTCGGCGACGCGCTGAGCGCCATGCCCCGCAGCGAGTACGTGCTGTCCACCAAGGTCGGCAGGCTGCTGGAGCCCGCCGACCCCGGCGGCGACGACCTCGCCAACGGGTTCGCCGTCCCGGCGACGCACCGCCGGCGCTGGGACTTCACCGCCGAGGGCGTGCGCCAGTCGATCGAGGAGAGTCTGAACCGGCTCGACACGGACCGGATCGACATCGCCTACCTCCACGACCCCGACGACCACGCCGACCAGGCCCTAGCCGAGGCGTACCCGGAGCTGGAACGCCTGCGCGCCGAAGGCGTCCTCGGCGCGATCGGCGTCGGAATGAACCAGGCCGACCTGCTCGCGCGCTTCGTCCGGGAGACGGACATCGACGCCGTCCTGCTGGCCGGCCGCTACAGCCTCCTCGACCAGCGCGGCCTCACCGAGCTCCTGCCGCTCGCACAGCAGCGCGGCGTCGGCGTCGTGATCGGCGGCGTCTTCAACTCCGGCCTGCTCGCGGACCCCCGGCCCGGCGCGACCTTCGACTACACCGCCGCGCCCGCCGACCTGGTGTCCCGCGCCCTCGACCTCAAGGCCGTGTGCGCGCGGTACGGCGTGCCGCTGCGAGCCGCCGCCCTGCGGTTTCCGTTCGGGCACCCGGCGGTCGCGAGCGTCCTGGTCGGCACCCGCAGTGCCGCCGAGGTGCTGGACGCCAGCGCCATGCTCCACGAGGGCGTACCGGACGCGCTGTGGGCGGAGCTCAAGGAGCGCGGGTTGCTCCCCGCGGACGTCCCGACCCCCGAGGAGGCGGAGTAGATGCGGATCGCCCTGTTCATCACCTGCTTCAACGACACCATGTTCCCCGGCACCGGACGGGCCGTGGTGACCGTCCTGGAACGCCTCGGCCACACGGTCGACTTCCCGCAGGAGCAGACCTGCTGCGGCCAGATGCACTTCAACACCGGCTACCGCCCGGACGCCGTACCGTTGGTGGAGCGCTTCGCCCGGACCTTCGCCGAGTACGACGCGGTGGTCACCCCGTCCGCGTCGTGCGCCGGCATGATCCGCGAGAACCACCCCGTACTGGCCGAGCAGCACGGCAGTGCCCGGCTCCAGGCCGAGGTCGCCGAAGTGGTGCCCAGGGTTCACGAGTTCACCGAGTTCCTCACCGACGTCCTCGGTGTCACCGATGTCGGCGCCCGCTTCCCGCACCGCGTCACCTACCACCCCACCTGCCACTCGTTGCGCGGCCTGCGCCTCGGCGACCGTCCGCTGCAACTGCTGCGCGCCGTCAAGGACATCCAGCTGCTCGACCTCCCGGCTGCCGACTCCTGCTGCGGCTTCGGCGGCACCTTCGCCGTCAAGAACGCCGACACCTCCGGCGCCATGCTCGCCGACAAGGCATCCGACGTGCTGGACACCGGCGCCGAGGTGCTGTGCGCCGCCGACAACTCCTGCCTGATGCACATCGGCGGCGGCCTCTCCCGGCAGGGAGCCCCCGTACGGACCATGCACCTGGCCGAGGTCCTCGCCGCCACCGAAGGAGCCGCGCGATGAGCAACCCCGGCGACCGCGGCGTCGTCTGGCTCGGCTCCCCGTCCTTCCCGGAAGCCGCCCGCGACGCACTGAGGAACACCCAGCTTCGGGCCAACCTGAAGCGGGCCACCGGCACCATCCGTGACAAGCGCCTCGCCGTGGCCTCGGAGCTGGACGACTGGGAGGCGCTCCGTGAGTCGGCCGCCGCGATCAAGAAGCGCACCGCGCGCCATCTCGACCACTACCTCGTCCAGTTGGAGGAGTCGGTCACCGCGGCGGGCGGCACCGTGCACTGGGCCGCCGACGCCGCCGAGGCCAACCGGATCGTCACCGGGCTGGTGCGGGCCACCGGCGAGCGGGAGGTCGTGAAGGTCAAGTCCATGGCGACCCAGGAGATCGGCCTCAACGAGCACCTCGCCGAGGCCGGCATCACCGCCTACGAGACCGATCTCGCCGAACTGATCGTGCAGTTGGGCGACGACCGGCCCTCGCACATCCTCGTCCCCGCGATCCACAAGAACCGCACCGAGATCCGCGACCTGTTCGCGGCCCGGATGGGGGAGTGGGGGCAGCCGGCGCCCGAGGGCCTGGACGACGACCCGGCCGAACTCGCCGAGGCAGCACGCCGCCACCTGCGCGAGAAGTTCCTCACCGCCAAGGTCGCCGTCTCCGGGGCCAACTTCGCCGTCGCCGACGCCGGCACGGTCGTGGTGGTGGAGTCCGAGGGCAACGGGCGGATGTGCCTGACGCTGCCCGAGACGCTGATCACCGTCATGGGCATCGAGAAGGTCGTCCCGACCTGGACCGACCTCGAAGTGTTCCTGCAACTGCTGCCGCGCTCCTCCACCGGCGAGCGGATGAACCCCTACACCTCCACCTGGACCGGCACCACCGACGGCGACGGTCCGCAGGACTTCCACCTGGTCCTGCTCGACAACGGCCGCACCGACACCCTCGCCGACACCGTCGGCCGCCAGGCGCTCGCCTGCATCCGCTGCTCGGCCTGCCTCAACGTCTGCCCGGTCTTCGAACGCACCGGCGGCCACGCGTACGGCTCCGTCTACCCCGGGCCGATCGGCGCCGTCCTCACCCCGCAGCTGGTGGGAGTCGGCAGTGACACCAAGAGCAGTGCCGCCAGCCTCCCCTTCGCCTCCACCCTCTGCGGGGCCTGCTACGACGCCTGCCCCGTGAAGATCAACATCCCGGAGGTGCTGGCCCACCTGCGGGCCGAGGTCGTCGAGGCCAAGCGGGCCGCCAAGCGCCTGCCCACGGCCGAGGCCCTGGCCATGAAGGCCGCCGCCGCCGTCCTCGACTCCCCGCAGCTGCTCGCCGCCGCTCAGAAGGCGGCGAGTGTCGGTGGCCGGGCCCTCGCCCGGAAGGGGCGGATCGGCCGGCTGCCCGGCCCGCTGCACGGTTGGTCCGACACCCGCGACACCCCCGCGCCGCCCGCCGAGTCCTTCCGGACCTGGTGGCGCAAGAACAAGGAAGGGGAGCAATGACCAGCCGCGAGGCCGTCCTCGGCCGCATCCGCACCGCGCTCGCCGACGTCCCGGCCGACGAGACCCCGGGCGACGTGCCCGTGCCCCGTGACTACCGCCGCAGCCACACCGGGCCGGGCGACAACACGGTGGCCCTGTTCGCCGAGCGCGTCGCCGACTACCGCGCCACCGTCACCCGCACCGACCGGGCCGGCCTGTCCGGTGCCATCGCCACCGCGCTGACCGCGCGCGGCGTCGAACGTCTCGCGCTGCCGGGCGCGTTCCCCGTCGAGCTGCTGCCACCGGGCGACTGGGAGTGGCATCCGGAACCCCTGGACGTCCCCGCCCTGGACGCGCTGGACGGTGCGATCACCCTCGCCGCCGCCGGCATCGCCGTCACCGGCACCATCGTCCTCGACGCAGGACCGGGCCAGGGCCGGCGCGCCCTCACCCTCGTCCCCGACTACCACCTGTGCGTCGTCCGGGCCGAACAGATCGCCGACGACGTCCCCGACGCCCTCGCCCGCCTCGACCCGACCCGGCCGCTGACCTTCATCTCCGGCCCGTCCGCCACCAGCGACATCGAACTCGACCGGGTGGAGGGCGTCCACGGCCCCCGCACCCTGGACGTCATCATCGTCGACGCCGCCGCCGACCCCACCCACCCGGAGCAGCAGCCATGAGGATCGCCCTGCACACCCGTGTCCGCGAGGACCGGATCGAGGAGTACGAGGCCGCGCACCGCGAGGTGCCCGCCGAGCTCACCGCCGCCATCCGCGCCGCCGGCGTGACCTCCTGGACCATCTGGCGCAGCGGATGCGAGCTGTTCCACCTGCTGGAGTGCGAGGACTACGCCCGCCTGCTCGCCGAGCTGGAGCACCTCCCGGTCAACATCACCTGGCAGGCGCGGATGGCCGACCTCCTCGACGTCGTCCACGACTACTCGGAGGACGGCGCCGCCGCCGGGCTCCCGGTGGTGTGGCAGCTGTGACCACCCGGCCGATCATCGACGCCCACCACCACGTCTGGGACCTCGCCGTCCGCCCGCAGCCCTGGATCACCGGTGAGGCCCTCGCCCCGCTCGACCGCTCCTTCTCCGTCGCGGACCTGGAGGCCGAGGCCCGTGCGGCCGGCGTCGTGGGAACGGTCGCCGTCCAGACGGTCTGCGTGCCCGAGGAGACCCCGGAGCTGCTGGCCCTCGCCGCCGGCAGCGATCTGGTCGCCGGAGTCGTCGGCTGGACCGACCTGACCGCCCCGGACGTCGCGGACACGATCGCGACCCTGCGCGAACTGCCCGGCGGAGACCGGCTGGTGGGCATCCGCCACCAGGTCCAGGAGGAACCCGACCCGAACTGGCTGCTCCGCCGGGACGTCCGCCGCGGGCTGCTCGCCGTCGCCGCGGCCGGCCTCGCCTACGACCTGGTCGTCAAGCCGCACCAGCTGCCCGCCGCCGCCCTCGCCGCCGCGGACATCACCGGGCTGACCTTCGTCCTCGACCACCTCGGCAAACCACCCGTCGCCACCGGCGTGCTCGACCCCTGGGCAGGCGACCTGCGCCGGCTGGCCGCGCTGCCCAACACCGTGTGCAAGCTCTCCGGCATGGTCACCGAGGCCACCCCGGGCAGTTGGCGGACCGAGGACCTCAAGCCCTACGCCGACACCGCGCTGGACGCCTTCGGCCCGCACCGGATCCTCTTCGGCTCCGACTGGCCGGTCTGCACCCTCCAGGCCGGCTACCCCGAAGTCGTCCGGATCGCCGAGCGCCTCACCGACCGGCTCGCCCCGGAGGAGAAGGAGGCCGTGTTCAGCCGCAACGCGATCCGGGTGTACGGGCTGCGGCCATCCGGGCCGGCCGTCGGCGACGTGTGAACGCCCCCGGTGACAGGACCGCAGTGCGCAGGCTCGGGCCGGGCGGGTACGGAGCCGCCTGATGGGCGCCTGTTCGAGTGGGCGTTCGAACGACATGGCGAGGGCTATGCTGCAAAAGCACATGACCATGGGAGGCATGCAGTGCCAGTCACCGACGAGGCGATCGAGAAGATCAAGGCGATGATCGTCAGTGGCGAGCTCCGCCCCGGCTCTCGTCTCCCGAGGGAGCCCGACCTCGCCGAGCGGCTCGGCCTCTCGCGCAACTCCTTGCGCGAGGCGGTCAAGGCCCTCTCGCTCATCCGGGTGCTCGACGTGCGCCAGGGCGACGGCACGTACGTGACCAGCCTGGAACCGAACCTGCTGATGGACGCCCTGGGCTTCGTCGTCGACTTCCACCAGGACGACACGGTTCTGGAATTCCTGGAGGTCCGCCGCATCCTGGAGCCCGCCGCCGCGGCAATGGCCGCTCGGGTCATGTCCGACGAGGACATCGCGGCCCTGCGCGAAGTGCTGGACGGCCTCAGCGACGATGCCACGCTCCAGGAGCTGATCGACAACGACCTGGAGTTCCACCGCCGGATCGCCGCCGGCTCGGGCAACACCGTGCTCTGCTCGCTGATCGACGGCCTGTCCGGTCCGACCGCACGCGCGCGGATCTGGCGCGGCCTGACGGAGGAAGGCGCCGTCGAGAGCACCCGCCAGCAGCACCGCGCCATCCTCGACGCCATCACCCGCCGCTCTCCCGAGCTCGCGCGTTCCTGGGCAACGGTCCACGTGGCAGGTGTCGAGCAGTGGCTTCGCGACACCCTCGGTACGGCCGGGGCCCCGCTCGGCTGACCCGGAGCGCGGAGCGGGCGGCCCCGTGCCCGGCAGTGCAGGGGCGACAGCCCGCCGCTCCGTGCGGTGGGCACAGGACGCGGCGAAGCGGGCAGCCGGCACGGGCATCGCAGCCGACTGTGCCGCGGATCGCGGCCCGCGGCCGCCCGGGAGATCGCGCGGCGCGCCGCACGTGACGTGCCAGTTGGCGCGCGCGGCGAGGTCGACGCCGACCTCGGCCCGGTCGGTGGAGAGGACGCCGTCGGCGCCGTGGTGGCCGAACCCGATGCTCGGATCGAGGCGATCGAGCCCGATCCTCGGGCCGGTGCTCTACCGTCTCCTCATGCGACTACCGCTGCTGCACCAGCGCTGTCCCGAACTGGCCGGCTCGCTCCCCTTCCTGCGGCTGGGCGAGGCGCCCACGCCGGTACGGGCGCTGCCCGGACTGGGCACGCGCACCGAGCTGTGGGTTAAGGACGAGAGTGGTTACGGCGACGGCGGCTGGGGCGGAAACAAGGTCCGCAAGCTGGAGTGGCTGCTGCCCGAGGCCCGGCGGCGCGGCGCGAGGACCATCCTCACGGTCGGCGGGCTCGGCACCAACTGGGGCCTCGCCGCAGCCTGGTACGCGCGGGAGCAGGGGCTGGAGGTCGCCCTGGGCCTGATCGACCAGCCGGTCGACGAGCACGTGCGGGCCCAGCTGGCACGGCTGCGCGCCTCCGGCGCCACGCTGCACTTCCTGCACACCAAGACCAGGCTGATCCTGGCCGCGCCCTGGCTCTTCGCCCGGCACACCCACGGCCGCACCCTGCCGTACTACCTCCCGGCCGGCGGCTCCTCACCCCTCGGCGCACTCGGCGCGGTCGAGACCGCCCTGGAGCTGGGTGGACAGGTCGCGGCCGGGGAACTGCCGGAACCGGCCTGGCTGGTCACGCCCGTGGGCTCCGGCGGCACCGCCGCGGGGCTGGCCCTCGGGCTGCGCCTCGCCGGGCTGCGCACCCGCGTCCTCGGCGTCGTGGTCAACGACACCCTGCGACTGGACTCCGCCACCCTCCTTGCTTCGGCCCGCCGCTCCGCCGCTCTGCTGCGGGCCCGGGGCGCCGACCTGAGTGGAGCCGAGCCCGCCCCCGACGCGATCCGCACCGAGACGGCCTGGCTGGGAGACGGCTACGCCCATCCCACCCGGGCCGGCGACCAGGCTCTCGCGCGCGCCTCCGCACAGGCCGGCCTGTCCCTGGAGCGCACCTACACCGCCAAGGCGCTTGCCGCCCTGCTGGATCTGGACGCGGCCGGCCGCCTGGACGGCGGCCCGGTGGTCTTCCTGCACACCCACGGACCGCGATGACGCGGCGCCGGGGCGGGCCGGCGGGGCCCTGTCCTGTCCGGTGGGGCTCTCGAATCTGCTCGCGGCGTGCTGCCAGAGGCATTTCCCTGCGCCGGTGGCGCGGACGGCAGGCCGGCGCTACGTGCGGCGACCGGTCGCGATGACGTGATCGGTGGGCCGTGGAGGGCAGTCGAGATTGCCTCTGGTGTTTCGGTATCGCGCCAGTAACATGAGTCTTCCTCACGTTCTCGTCAGGAGGCTGTCATGCCGGACCGCTACGACCTGCCGGCGGGGTTCCGCTGGGGTGCCGCCACCGCCGCGTACCAGATCGAGGGGGCGGTGGACGAGGACGGGCGCGGGCCGTCCATCTGGGACGTCTTCTCCGCCCGCCCCGGCGCCGTCCGCGACGGACACACCGGCGCAGTCGCATGCGACCACTACCACCGGTACCCCGAGGACATCGCCCTGATGAAGGGCCTCGGGCTGGACGGCTACCGCTTCTCCATCGCCTGGTCCCGCATCCAGCCCACCGGCGTCGGCCCGGTCAACCCCGCCGGACTCGCCTTCTACGACCGGCTCGTGGACGCCCTGCTGGAGGCCGGCATCACGCCGCTCCCTACGCTCTTCCACTGGGACCTCCCGCAGGCCCTGGAGGCTCCATCGAGCAGCGGCCCCACCGCGGGCGGCGGCTGGCTCAACCGCGACACCGCGTACCGCTTCGCCGAGTACGCCGCCGTCGTGGCCGACCGCCTCGGCGACCGCGTGCCCGCGTGGATCACCCTCAACGAGCCCTTCGTGCACATGGTCTACGGCTACGCCCTCGGCATTCACGCACCCGGCCGTGAGCTGATGCTCGACGCACTCCCCGCCGCCCACCACCAACTGCTCGCCCACGGCCTCGCCGCCGACGTGCTGCGCGAGCACGGTCTGCAGGTGCTGATCGCCAACAACCTCACCCCGGTCCGGCCCGCGTCCACCGACCCCGCGGACGTGGCCGCCGCACAGGCCTACGACGCCCTGCACAACCGCCTGTTCACCGACCCGCTGCTCCTCGGCCGCTACCCCGACCTCTCCGCCTACGGGGTCGGCGCCGACCTCGGCGGCTGTGTCCGCGACGGCGACCTGAAGCTGATCACCGCCACGCCGCTCGACGGTCTCGGCGTCAACTACTACAACCCCACCCGCATCGCCGCCCCCACCGACCCCGCCCTCCCCTTCACCGAAGCCCCGATCGAGGGCGTCCCCCACACCGCCTTCGGCTGGCCCGTCGTCCCCGACGGCCTGCGCGAACTCCTCACCGGCCTCCGCGACCGCTACGGCGCCGCCCTCCCGCCCATCACCATCACCGAGAACGGCTGCTCGACGACCTCGACCCTCGACGACCAGCCCCGCATCGACTACCTCGCCGGCCACCTCGACGCCCTCGCCGCGGCAGTCGCGGAAGGCGTCGATGTCCGCGGCTACTACACGTGGTCACTGCTGGACAACTTCGAGTGGGCCGAGGGCTACCACCAGCGCTTCGGCCTCATCCACGTCGACTTCGAGACGCAGGTGCGCACACCCAAGGCGTCGTACGCCTGGTACCGCGACCTGATCGCCGCCCATCACGCCCGTCATGCAGGGTAGTTGACGATGCCACGGGGGTGTCATCAGTCAGGCTCGATGCTGGTTGGTGGGCGTCGCGGGACAGGAACCCTCGCAGCTGCGCGCGGCAGTTTTTCGAAGGTTGGTCCGCCGGCCCGCGTTCGGCTCGCTGCGCCGTGTCGGCGCGGAGCCGGCGGGGCTGCCGCCGGTTGCGAGCGGTTCGTGTGTGCTGTGTGAGTGACGGGACCGAGCATGGCCGGTGTCGGTCACTCCCCGAGCAAGGACGAACTCATGACCTCTCAGCGCAGGATCACGGCGAAGCACAGGGTGCGGAACCGCCTGGTGATCTTCTTCCATGGCGTCGGTCTGCCCTTCGGCCCGATGCACCTCCTGACCGTTCCGGGCCGCAGGACCGGTGTCCCGCGCACCACACCGGTGGCACCGGTGACCATCGGCGGGGTGCGCTTCGTCCTCCAGGCCTATCCGAACTCCGACTGGGTGAAGAACGCCCGCGCCGCAGGGCACGGCGTGCTCACCCGCGGACGCCGGAAGCAGCGGGTGGCCCTGGTCGAGCTCCCCGAATCCGAGCGCGCCCCCGTCCTGAGGGAGTTCCCCCGGCAGAACCCCAGAGGGGTGGGCGCCTTCGTCAGGAACGACCTGGTCGCCTCCGCGTCCCCGGAGAGCTTCGCGATGGCTGCCCCGACCTGTCCCGTCTTCCGCGTCGTGCCGACCGAGCCGTTCTGAGCCATCCTGAGCCGTCGGGAGTCCGACGTCGCTCAGTGGCCGGTCGTCAGGGCCGCCCGGATGGACCCGAGGGCGCTGGTGCGGGAGCGCTCACGGCCGCGCCGGTACGCGGAGTCGTAGGCGCGATTGCCGAGTTGGTGCTCCAGAGCCCGGACGAGCTGTATGACGTCCGGGTCGTGGCGGTCCGGTGCGCCGCGAAGTGTGTGGGCGGCGCCGAGGACCTCGGCGGATGCCTCGGCGTCGCCCCCGGCGAGGCGGAGCCGGGCCACGCCGACGCCGACCGCGGCCGCGACCGGCATGTCGGGCACTCCGGAAGCGAGCGCGAGGGCCTCGCTGAGGCGTTGGGCGGCGGTGGCCGGGTCGCCCGTGGCCACGGCCAGGTGGCCGAGGGAGGTGTGGAGCATGGCGTTGAACAGTGGCCCGCCCGTGGGAAGGTGGGCCAGATCCGTTGATGCCTCCGCGTAATGACGGGCTGCCTCGGCCAGGTCGTCGGCCTGGCGCGCGAGGTCCCCGAGAGCGATCCGTGCCGAGAGGAGGTGGCGGGGCGAGGACAAACCGTGGCTGGGCCGCACCATGTCGAGCAGTTCCGCCCGGGCCCGCTCGGTGTCGCCCTTTCTGGTCCGGGCGACCGCGAGCGCCGCACGCTGAATGATCGCGTCGTCGGCAGGGTCGATCTCGCGCAACAGCCGGATGGCTTCCTGGAGTTCGGCGATGGCGCGGTCGAAGGCCCCGAGGGTGGAATCCGTGTGCGCCAAGGCCGTCAAGGACAGGGCGAGGCCCCATCGTTCGCCGGCTTCGCGGAAGGCGGCAGCCGCGGCGAGCAGAGTCTCGCCTGTACCACGCAGGTCTCCGTGGTTCCCCTGGAGGAAGGCGCGCATCAGGAGCAGCATGCCCCTGCCCCAGGGATCGCACCGGGAGAGGTCACGGTCGATCGCCGCGAGCCCTCGGTCGGCGTCATCGGCGGTCAGGGCGAGCGACGCCTCGATCAGCGCGGCGGTCGGGTACGCCGCACTTCCGTCCACGGTGCGGGCGAGCTCCAGCGCTTCGGCCACGGCCGGGGCGGGGTGGGCGAGGTCGCCGGACAGGACCCGGTTGAAGAGGAGGAAGGCTGTTGCCACCGCCCGTGCGGTGGTGGGGTGGGCGCCAGGGGCTCCCAGCGCGAGGCCGAGCAGCTTCACGGCCTGGGCGTGGTCGCCCCGGATCGTCCAGAACGGGCCGAGTGCCGCGGCCAGGCGGGTGGCGGTGTCCGCGTCGCCGGTGTCGGCGGCGTGGTGGAGCGCAGCCCGCAGGTTGTCGCGTTCGGCGCCGAGGCGTGCGATCCAGCGGAGTTGGTCGGGCCCGCGCAGGTCGGGCGCGGCGTGTTCGGCCAGTTCGAGGAAGTACGCCGCGTGGTGCTGTCCGGCACTTTCGAGTCGGCCCGAGTCCGCGAGCTGTTCCAGGCCGTACTCCCGGATGGTCTCCAGCATCCGGTACCGGGCGTGCGGTCCGTCGACGAGTTGGAGCAGGGACTTGTCCACGAGTACCGACAGGTGGTCGAGCAGCGGTTCCGGGCTCGATCCGGCTCGGGCATGGATCCCCTCGGCGTCCTCCAGCGCGATCTCGCCGGGGAACACCGCGAGGAGCTCGGTGAGCGCACGCTCGCTCCTGTCGAGCAGGTCCCAGCTCCAGGCAACCACGCCGCGAAGCGTCTGGTGGCGGGGCAGTTCGATCCGGCTGCCGCCGATGATCAACCCGAAGCGGTCGTCGAGACGGCCCGCGAGCTGTTCGACGGGGACGGCACGCAGTCGGGCGGCGGCCAGCTCGATCGCCAGTGGCAGCCCGTCGAGGCGGCGGCAGATCTCGACCACGGCGGCTGCGTTGTCGTCGTCGACGGTGAAGCCAGGCCGTACCGCGGCCGCCCGGTCGGCGAAGAGCCGCACCGCAGCAGAAGCCGTTGCCAGGATCGCCGGGGTGCGGGGCTCCGGCAGTTCGAGTGGGGGCACCCGGCAGAGGATCTCGCCGGGGAGACCGAGCGGTTCGCGGCTGGTGGCGAGGATCCGAAGCCGGGGACAGCGGCCGAGCAGCTCGGCGGTGAACCGGGCAGTGGCGTCGAGCAGATGCTCGCAGTTGTCGAGGACGATGATCGCCTCGGTGCTGCTGAAAGCCTCCACCAGGGTGTCGATGGGGTCGTGGGACGGCGGCCGGCCGTCGAGCAGGCCGCCTTCGCGGAGTCCGAGGGTGTCGAGCACCGATCGCAGCAGGTCGGCTGGGTCGGTGACGGGGGCCAGCTCGACCAACCAGGCGCCGCCCGGTAGGCGGGGGAGCGCTTCGGTCGCCACCGTGGTGGCCAGCCGGGTCTTTCCGACTCCTCCCGGCCCGACCAGCGTGACCAGCCGACCGTCCCGCAGCCGGGCAGCGACGTGGGCGCGCTCCCCGATCCGGCCGATGAAGCTGCTGATCGGGGCCCGCAGGTTGCCGGTGACGTGTGTTGTGGTACGCCGCAGCGGCGCCGGGCTGCCACGGAGCACCGCCAGGTGGGCCTCTTGCAGCTGCTGCCCCGGATCGGTGCCGAGTTCCTCGGCGAGCAGCTTTCGGTACTCCTCGAAGGCGGTGAGCGCCTCGGCCTGCCGGCCGTCCGCGCCCAGCGCTGTGACCAACAGGACACGGAGTCGTTCCCGAAGCGGGTGTTCGGCGACCAGCCGGCTGAGTTCGGCGACGATGTACAGGCGGTCCGGCGAGGTCTCCAGTTCGGCCTGCAGGGCGTCCTCCCGGGCGGAGAGCCGCAGCTCGTCGAGCCCGGCGGCGGCTGCCGCTGCGAACGGGGCCGCGGCGACGTCGGAGAGGGCCTGGCCCCGCCACAGCCCGAGCGCCTCGCGCAGTCGGCCTGCTGCGCCCTGCGGGTGGCCCTCTCTGAGCAGACGTCGGCCCTCGCGCGCGAGCTGCGTGAACTGCAGGGCGTCGACGGCCTCCGGCGGCAGGTCGAGCAGGTAGCCGCCTGATTCGTAGCGCAGCGCCGGGTGTCCCTGCAAGGTCGTGCGGAGGCGTGAGAGCAGGGAATGGAGGGCGTGCCCGGGCCCCGTGGGTCCACCGTCCGGCCACAGGGCGGTCGCCAACGAGTCGACGCTGACCACGCGTCCGGCGTCCAGGGCAAGCCGGACGAGCACGGTACGGAGGCGGGCGCCGCCGATCCTGACGATCCGTCCGTCGATCGAGACTTCGAGCGGGCCGAGAATCCCGACGTGCACGACGACCCCCCGGTTCCGAGCTGCAACAGCTCTCACCCTAGCCCGAAGCCGTGTGAGCGGGTCATGTGCCGGCTGTGAGACCGGCCCGGCAGCCTTGCCACATCGCCCACAACTCGTATGTCGAAGGGATGATTTCGATGATGGGATCGAAGGTCGGAGGGGTAGCCGATCCCCAGGACGGCTTCCGCAAGGCCAGCCTGGGGATCTCGGTGGCGCTCCTGGTCCAGTCCGGGGTCGGGATGGCGGTTCTCCTCCACAAGCATGTCGCGCACCGGAACACCGGCCTCTTCGCGGCTCTCGGACAGGCGCTGGGCAGTTGGCCCGTCGTACTGGCGATCCACGCCTGGATCGGCCTGGTCGTCGTGGGCGGCTCGATCCACACGCTGATGACCGCCCGGGTGACCGGGCGACCGCTGTTCATGCTGACCTCGGGCATCGGCATGCTCTCCCTGCTCGGTGCCGCGCTCAGCGGAGCGGCGTACGTGGAGAACGGATCAGGAGCGGCCTCAGCGATGATGGCCGTCCTCGGCGGGGTCGCGCTGTGCTGCTATCTCGCCAACGTCGCCGTGTCGAACGTCGCTGTGTCGATTCAGGAGGGCCGGACCCGTGGCTGAGGGAACGGGAACGAGTGCCTCCGGGCACCGGCGCAGGGACTTCGTCCGCTACCTGACCTCCTTCCCCGAGGAGATGGCGCTCGGGACGGAGGATCCGGGAGCGATCGTGGATCGCTACTGCACGCCTGACGTCGAGCACCGCGACGCCGGTATCCGGCTCGACCGGGGCAGCCTCGTCGCCCATGCCCGGCCCGCGCGCAAGAACGTGCTCGGGCTCCGGGTGGACGTGCACGATGCGCTTGTCGACGGCAACCGCGTGGCCGCGCGCTACACGCTGCACACGGCGATGCGGCAGGGGTACGACCTGAGCACCGAGGTCCTCCTGTTCGGGGAGCTCGCCGCGGACGGCCGGCTCCGTCGGATCGTCTCGACCAGCCGGACGCTGACCGAAGGGACGCCGCAATGAGCCGCGCGCCTGAACCGGGGCCGAACGGACCAGTGCCGCAGGAGTCGATCCCCCGTCCGGCCCTGCTCGCTCTTCGGACGACCACGACGAGCCTGGCCGTCCTGACCCTGGCGCAGGCCACGTTCGCCGGCAGCTTCCTCAGCGGGCGCTACGAGATGCTGATGGTCCATCGGACCAATGCCCTGGTGATCGCCGCCGTATCCCTGGGCCAGACCGCGCTCGGGGTCCTGATCCGAGGCAGTGGGTACGGCCCGAACCGGCTGATCTGGGTTCCGGCACTGGTCGCGGCAGCCGTCATCGGTCAGACATGGCTGGGGTTCGCGCGGGTTCTGGGGGTGCATGTGACCCTCGGCGTGCTGATCGTCAGCGGCGTCCTGGGCGTGGCCCGGTGGTCGTGGCGGACTCCACTGCCACCACGTACAGGGCACGGTCGGCAGACCGGGGCGGGCGAGTCGGCCGGTGTCGCGTCATGACCGGGCCACGCGTGAACCGGCGGCGTTTCCTGAGGACCGGAGCCTCGGTCCTGGGGGTGGCAATGGGTCGGTCGCACGGGGACGCGCCACCCCCGTCGCTGGGCTTGCCGTGGCCGAGGTGACACTCTGCTGCCGATGATGACGGGGCAGGGGAGGGTTGGCCTCAGGCAAGGGTGTCGTCGAGCCAGTCGTAGATGCGTGCCTGGGACAGGCGCATGGCGCCGGGGTGGCAGTGGGCGCCGGCGCCCTCCTCGGTGGTGAAGACCATGAGGGTCTTCGGGCAGGTGAGGTGGTCGTAGAGCTGCTCGGGCTGCCCCTTGAAGAACATGTCGTCCTCGGCGTCGCAGACGAGGGTGGGGCACTGGATCTTCTCGGCGATGCCGTCGGCGAGGGTGTAGTCGAGGTAGGAGGCGTTGAAGGCTCGGGGGGTGTCGACGCCCATCACGTACATGCCGTGGTTGATCGCCCAGTTGGCGATCGGGTCCTTGGTCATGATCTGTTCGAAGGCGGCGTCGAGCTCGGGGGCGCTGTCGGCGCGCAGGAGCCGTTCGGCTTCGGCGCGGGTGCCGGGGATGTTGCGGACCGAGGTCTGGCCGAGGTCGTAGAGGCCGTCGACGGCGATCAGCGCGGCCAGGCGGTGCTCGAACGCGGCGGCGCGGGGAGCGAGGATGCCGCCCATGCTGATCCCGAGGAGCGCGATGCGGCTGTTGTCGACGTCCGGGAGGGTCTCGGCGAAGTCCACGACGGGGGTGATGACGTTCTCCCAGTCGGGGCGGAACACCAGGCCCTGGTGGTGGCGCGGACCGGGCATGCCGGGGCCGTCGAAGACCAGGACGGTGTAGCCGCGCTCGACGCCGGCCATCGCTCCGAAGAAGTGCAGCTCCTCGGCGGTGCCGTCGAAGCCGTTGTGCATGATCAGCGTCGGCCGCGGTGTCCCGGAGTCGTCGACCCGGTACAGGTAGCCCGGCAGGGTGGTGTCCTCGTACGGGATGGCGACCGGTTCGATGACGGGGGTGGACAGCGCTGCCGCCGCCCGGAAGCAGGCCACGCTGCGGTCGTAGGCGTGATCGTGGCGGGGGTCGCAGGTGCGGCCGTGCAGGAAGAACTCGGCCGAACGGTAGTAGTTCGACGCCCGCAGGAACCCGTCCCGGGCGCTCACCCGGTGGCCGGCCGCCAGCGCCTTCTCGGCCTCGCCGGCCACCCGGTCGGCGGTGGCCGTCCACTCGGTGTACCAGCTGCCGTAGTCGCCCTCGACGATGCGCTCGCCGGTCGACACGACCTCGCCGAAGTCGGCGCCCCCGTAGGCGATGTGACTCATCGAACGCAGGGTCTCGTACCAGAACTGGATGTTGTTCGGGAACAGCAGCTGCTTCATGGTGGGCTCCTTCCAGGGGCCTTAAGCACGGATCTGTGCTTGCGGTGATGACTGTAGACCCGTCAGATGTCATTAAGCAAACGTCTGTGCTTAAGGCGTAGGATGGCGGGGTGACTCCGAAACAGCCCGCCGAACGCATGCGCAAGAGCCCCGAGCAGGTGCGGGCCGCCGTCCACCAGGCGGTCGTCGACCTGCTGGCCGACCCCCAGGGTGCCGAGCCCACCATCCCCGCCATCGCCCAGCGCGCCGGGGTCAACCACACCAGCATCTACCGGCGTTGGGGCAGCCGGGAGGCACTCCTGGCCGACGTGGTGACCACCCGGCTGGAGGCCACCTCACCGCTGGCCGACACCGGCACCCTGCGCGGCGACCTCCTCGCCTGGGTGCGGGCCGGGGTCGACAGCATCCGCACCCCCGAGGGCCGCCTGCTCATCCGTGCCGTCGCCCTCTCCATGCCCGGCAGTACCGACGCGCAGGCCGAACGCGCCCAGCACTTCCGGCGTCGCCTGCGGTCCATCGAGAGCATCTGCGAACGTGCCACCGCCCGAGGCGAGGAAGCGCCCACGCTGGAGCAGGTCCTCGACCACCTGCTCGCACCGCTCTACGTGCGGGCCATCTTCGGCATCGAACCGCCGGCCACCGGCTATCCGGAGATGCTGGTGGACCGACTCCTCGGCGACACCGGGGTGCGCCGGGCCGGTTGAGCCCGCCGGCGCGTCGAAGCGCGGCGGCGGGCGCAGATCCGATCGGGGGGTGTGGTTCACCGCTTGGCGGTTGCCCAGTCCGGGCGGAGGATGTCCACGCTGGTGCGGACCAGGCTCTGCCGGCCAGCGTCGTACGTGCTCGCGGCCTGACCGACACGCCAACGGTGTCCGCCAGAGCGGAGCAGGCCCAGGGGACCGCATCCGGCCGTGCGCGGGTCAGGTACGCGGCCGCGACAGGGCAGTCGTGGGCCGGGGGATCCGGCTGATCACCGAGCCGATCAGAGTGCCGACGCTGACCCCGAACAGGGCCCCCACCGCGGCGAGGAGGGCTTGCGCCCCGTTGCCGACCTCGATCTGCGCGGTGTTGAGCAGGCCGAACGAGCCGGGCACCACGACCCAGAACGCGGGGAGGTACAGCACCTGCCACCGGGGACCGCGCGGCAGCCAGTGCGCGGCGGTGGCCGCAGCCGCGGCGGTGACCGCGCCGGCGAGGCCGCCGAGTGCCGCGCCGCTGGTGACGGTCACCGGAACCTGGACCGCGGTCGTCACCGCGATCACCGCGACGATCCACGGGATCGCCGCCGGCGGGGCGTTGATGTTGATGACGAGCCCGGCCACGGCGAGCGCCAGCCCCAGGAAGATCACCCACCAGCTCGGCGTCGCCACCTGGGTGTTGGCCAGCGCGGAGGCGGGAACGCCGGTGGCAGCGGCAGCGGTCACCACGCCGGCGAGGAAGAGCGCCAGTTGCACGGAGCCGGACACCAGCCTGGCCGTCCCCGCACTGGCCGCACCTGCGGCGATCTCCGACAACCCGGTCACCAGCAGTGCGCCCGGGAGCAGGATCGCCAGGGTGGCGACGATCGTGCGCAGCGGCCCGTCCAGCAGCGAGGCCCGGGCGGCACCCAGCACGAGGACGGAGACGAGGAAACCGGCGGTGACCGGCAGCAGCGGCCGCAGCAGCGGCAGCCGGCGGGCCGTCATGGTCAGGCCCACCACGACCAGCGAGCCGATCGCGGCGGCGAGGACGTTCGCCGCCGCCGGTTGCAGGAAGAGGCAGAGCCCCACTCCGACCGGCAGCATTCCGAGGTCGGCGACCCAGGTGGGCCAGCGGGCCGGTGCCCGGCGGATCGCGTCCAGGTCGCGCAGCGCCCGGTGTCCGTCGAGAGCGCCCGCGCGCAGCCGGTGGACCAGGTCGAGGATGTCGGCCGTCTGCTCGAACCGCAGCGCGGGGCCGACGGGCTCGAGGACGGTCGGCTCGTCCGCGCCCAGTGTGACGAACAGGCCGGTGGTGAAGGCGGCGACCCGCACATCGGGCGCGCCCAGCGCGCGTCCGAGCCCGCGCAACTCCTCCTCCACGTCGTGGACGGGCAGGCCGCCGCTCAGCAGGGCCGAGCCCAGTTCGAGCAGGAGGCGGCGGCGCGGGTCGGCCGGGGCGTCGGGGCCGCGGTCCGGTGGAGACATGCTGAACATGGCGCGTATGGTCGCATACCGGGCGCTTTGCCCCGCATACGGGTGCCGGGTACACGTCCAGGCCCGGCGGCCGTGCTTGCTGTACGGATACCAGGGTCCGCACTGCCGAGCGAGGCGGCACTCCGGGAGTTCCTCGGCGCAAGGTGAGCCCGGACGGGCGCCGCGGTCGGTTCACGCGACCCGGGCGCGGTCGGCGGCTACGATGACAGCCTGCTCGACGGGCCGAGGGCTACCACCAACGCTTCGGCCTCGTCCACGTCGACTTCGCGGCGCAGGTGCGCACCCCGAAGGCGTCGTACGCCTGGTACCGCGACCTGATCGCCGCCCACCGGGCCTGCAGTCCAAGGTAGTTGGCCTCCAGCTACGGCAGGATGGATGGCCTCTTGGCAACGGCCAAGAGGCCATCCTGAGGCCATCCTGATGGAGTGGTCCGCCGCGGCTGCGCCCCGGCAACTGCCCGAAAGACAGGGTGTTCAACAAGTCCGCAGTCCATCGCCGGCGGTTCAAGTGTCGGTTGGTTGCGCGGGGACGGGCCGCCTTGTGGACTCCGGGGACGCTCACCACCGTGCGCTCACCTCGACGGGAATTCCGCGCCAAGCGACTCTCCCGGTGTGACGCGGTGTGGGTCGCGGTGCCCTGACGAAGCGACATCCACTGGAGCATTTCGTGCGAGGCCTGAGATGGGATGATCTTGAGGTCGTGAGGTTCCGGCCCCTCACCCGTCGGGTGTGTCCAGCCGGCCGGGCTCGGTGGTCGTGGCGTCGGCGTAGCGGCGGGCCAGTGTGGCGCAGGCTTGGCGGAGGGCCGGCGGGCCGATGACGCGCAGGTCAGCGTCGAAGCGGCCGAGGCCGGCGGCGAGGGCGGTCCAGGACCAGGATCCGGTGATGATGCGGCATCGTGTGGGGCCGAGCGGTTCCACGATGCCGTCGGCGATGTGGGGGATGACCTCCGCGGCGGGGAGGTCCAGGGTGACCTCGCCTTGGCAGGGCCAGGCGAGGTCGGTTCCGTCGGAGCCGCGGAATCGGCTGGTGATGAACGTGGAGATGTCGCCGCCCGGTACCCGGCGTGGGCTGAAGCGCGGGCCGGTCGGCGTGCGTGGGGTCATGCGGTCGGTGCGGAAGGTCCGCCAGTCGTCGCGGTCGAGGTCCCAGGCCAGCAGGTACCAGTGGCTGCGCCAGGCCACGAGGTGATGTGGCTCGACCCGCCGTCGCTGCGGTGCGGTCTCGGTCTGCGGGGTGTAGTCCAGGCGCAGTTCTTCGTGGCGCTGGATCGCGGTGCTCACGGTGGTGAGCAGATCCAGGGCCAGGGTTGGTGATGCCTCCGGCTCCGGTGGGCGGACAGTGGTGACGTGGAGTGCGTCGATGCGCTGCCGCAGGCGCGGGGGGAGAACGTTGCGGATCGTTGCGAGCGCGCGATCGGCGTCCTGCGCGATCGCCGGGTGAGCGGTGCTCTGCAGCGCGATGGCCAGAGCGATGACCTGCTCGTCGTCGAAGAGCAACGGTGGCAGCTGTGATCCCGGTCGCAGGCGGTATCCGCCGCCGGGTCCCTTGTCGGTGGCGACCGGGTAGCCCAGCGCACGAAGGCGGTCGACGTCGCGGCGCACGGTGCGCACAGTCACCTCCAGCCGCTCGGCCAGATCGTCACCGCCCCACTCCGGTCGTGCCTGGAGCAGGGAGAGCAGGGCAAGGAGCCGCGAGGACGTCTTCTGCATACCTCTCATCATGAAGCAAGTACAGGACACAACCTGTCCTGTACGGGTGGCATGCTGGATCGCAGATTCCAGATCGGGGCATTCCGCCCGATCTCTGCCATTCGCCCCATCCGGCGTACGCAACGTAGGAGCAGACCATGTCCGTCACCACCACCACGCATCTGAACTTCCGCGGCTCGGCCTGCGAGGCGCTGAACTTCTACCAGTCCGTCTTCGGCGGGCACACCGTCGTGGTGACCTACAAGGACGCCGGAAACGTCCAGGACGAGAGCGAGGCGGACTGGGTGATGTGGGGCCAGGTCGTCGCCGACAACGGCTTCCACGTCATGGCCTACGACGTGCCCTCGGCGATGCCGTACGAGCAGGGCGCCAACCCGTTCTTCGTGTCCGTGCGCGGCGAGGACGCCAAGGAGATCAGCGACCTGTGGCACCGTCTGGCCGACGGCTCGAACGTGCTGCGCCCGCTGGAGCCCGCAGCGTGGGCTCCGCTCTACGGCATGCTGACCGACCGTTTCGGCGTGACCTGGGTCCTCGACGTCACAGCCCCCTACAACGGCTGACCCGCCCCGGGAGCGGGCGCCCCGCAACGGCTGCCCGCCCCCGCCCCCGCACATTCTCGGCATCGGCGCGTCGACGGCAGTCGGCACACAGGGGAAGCAGATCTTGACAATGCACAGGCGACAGCTCGGCCGGACCGGCATCGAAGGCAGCGCCTGCTGCCCGGGCGCCACGATGTTCGGCCCGAACGGAAACCCGCATCACGACGCATGCGCCCGCATCGTGCACCGGTTCCCGGCCGGCCGCATCAACGGCATCAACCTCGTCGACCCGACACCATGAACGTCCTGACCCAGCGTGACCTCAACCGGGCCACCCTCGCCCGCCAGTACCTCCTCGAGCGTGAGGACTGCACTCCCCTCGATGCCGTCTCCCACCTGGCCGGACTGCAGGCTCAGGCCCCTCAGGAACCATTCACCGGCCTGTGGTCCCGCATCAGCGCGTTCGCACCCGTCGACCTGGACGACCTGGTCACCGGCCGCCGGGTCGTGCGCACCCATCTCATGCGCCGCACCGTCCACCTCGTCACCGCCGACGACGCGGTTGCCTGGCGCGCTCGCCACGACGCCATGCTGCGCCAACGGGTCCTGTCCACCTACCGCAGCGAACTCGCCGGCATCGACCTGGACGAGCTGGGAGCAGCGGGCCGGGCTGTGACCGCCGCCGGGCAACCACTCACCATGGCCGAACTCGTCGACGCCCTCCGCGACCGCTGGCCCACCCCGCCCCGCCGGGTGCTGGGCGAACTCCTCGTCGCCGCGCTCATCCCCATGGCCCAACTGCCCCCCAGAGGACTGTGGAAGAGCACCGCAGGCGTCCGCAACCTCCCCCTGGCCACCTGGCTGCACCAGCCCATCGCCCCTGTGTCCACGGATCCGGACGATCCGGTCGGACAGCAACTCGTCCTGCGTTACCTCGCCGCCTACGGCCCCGCCACCACCGCAGACATCCGCGCCTGGAGCGGCCTGGCCGGACTGCCCGCCGCCGTCAAAGCCCTCCGCGACAACCTCATCACCTTCCGCGACGAAAGCGGCCGCCAGTTCCTCGACCTGCCCGACGCACCCCGCCCGCACCCCGACACCCCCGCACCGGTCCGCTTCCTGCCCGCCTTCGACAACGCGATCCTCGGCTACCAGAACCGCAGTCGCATCATCGACGATCCGCACCTCGGCCTCTCCGTCGCCGGACAGCGCGCCGTCCTCATCGACGGCCGCGTCGCCGCCACCTGGATCACCAGCGACCGCCGCCTCACCATCAGCCCCCTGCGCAACCTCACCCGGTCCGAAGGACGAGACCTGAAGGAGGAGGGCCACGCGCTGGCCACCTTCCTGGACCAGGGCATCGACACGATCCATATCGCCGACTCCACCTGACCCCACGGGGCTCACGAGGGCCGGCCCGAGCGGGCGGAGGGCCGGTCCCCGGCGGCCCGTTCCGGATGCCAGGACGACGTTCACCGTGGTCGGCCTCGTCCTGCTCGCTGTGCCCTGCCGCACGCCGTGGAGAGGCCGGATGACCCGCAACGACACGTCCGAGTCCCGGTGGACACCCCGACCCACGCCGTCGACACCCCCGGCGAACCGCACTGGTTCATCCGGGCGACGACGGGAGTACCCCGGTGCGGCCGCCGACCGGCAACGTCCGCCCGGCCGGCGCGACGACCCGGTGCCCCTCGGCCCGGAGCGCACGGCTGATCCCGGCCTGGAGGTGCCGTGCCCGGACGGCCGGCCCGTGCGGGACCCGCGACGGTGGTGCCGGCCCGACCGGGGCGGTGCCTGCTCGGCGCCCGACGGGCCCCTCGACCAGCGGACGCCCTCCGCGGGCCGGAGGGGCTATGGTCGGATACATGGGAGAGCGACAGGTCGCACCCATTGCGCCGGACCTGGTACTGACGACTGCGGGCGACTCGCGGGTCCTCACCCCGAGCCGCTCGTACCACGTCGGCCGCGACCCGGTCAGCGAGATCCCGCTCAGTGACCCCCGGGTGTCATGGCACCACGCGGTGCTGCACCTCGGCGACGGACACTGGATGCTGGACGATCTGGACAGCGACAACGGCACCTGGTCCGGGGGCCGCCGGATCTCGCGCCTCGACCTCGGTGACCTCGGCACCGACAGTGTCATCCGGTTCGGCAGCCCCGGCGACGGCCCGGAGGTGGAGCTCACCGTGGCACCCCCGCAGCAGTCCGCCGTTCCGCGTCCCACTGCGCTGACTGCGATCACCGGCTCGTACCGGCCGCCCACCAGCATCCATCCGCTGATCGCCCGCACCCTGCGGATCGGCCGCGCACCCGACAACGACCTGGTCCTGGCCGACCTCGAGGTGTCCCGCCACCACGCCGAACTGCACACCACCGCCGACGGCCGGTACGCGATCACCGATCTGCACAGCCACAACGGCACCTACCTCAACGGTCAACCGGTGGTGGAGGCCGTGATCGGCCCGGGAGACCTGCTGGGCATCGGCCACTCGGAGTTCTGCCTGGTCGACGGCGAACTCCAGGAGTTCGTCGACACCGGCGACATCACCCTCGACGTGGCCGACCTGGTGGTCACGGTCGGCGACGACCGGCTGCTCGACGGGATCAGCTTCCCGGTCGGCCAGGACTGCCTGCTGGCGGTCACCGGTCCGAGCGGCTCGGGCAAGTCGACCCTGCTGAACGCGCTCACCGGGCTGCGGCCCGCCGACGGTGGCACGGTGCGTTACGACGGTCGCGACCTCTACCGCGACTACGCCGAACTGCGCCACCGGATCGGCCTGGTGCCGCAGGACGACATCCTGCACACCCAGCTGACCGTCCGGCGCGCGCTCGGCTACGCCGCCGAACTGCGCTTCCCCGGCGACACCGGGGCGGCCGAGCGGAACGCCCGGGTCGACGAGGTGATCGCCGAGCTGGGCCTGGAGAAGCGGGCCGACCTGGTGGTCGCCAGCCTCTCCGGCGGCCAGCGCAAGCGGGTCAGTGTGGCACTGGAACTGCTCACCAAGCCGTCGCTGCTCTTCCTCGACGAGCCGACCTCCGGCCTGGACCCGGGGATGGACCGCTCGGTGATGCAGATGCTCCGGGACCTGGCGGACGACGGTCGCACCGTCGTCGTGGTGACGCACAGCGTGCTGAGCCTCGATCTCTGTGACCGTCTGCTGATGCTCGCCCCGGGCGGTCGCACCGCGTACTACGGACCGCCCGGCGACGCTCTGGAGTACTTCGGGTGCTCGCAGTGGCCGCAAGCGTTCGAGAACTTCGAGACCCAGGAGGACCGCGACTGGATGGGCGAGTACCGGGCTTCGCCCGCGTACCGCCGGTACATCGACCCCATGGAACGGCCCCGAGCCCCGGTCGCGCCGTCGGGGCCGGGCGAGTCGGACGTGGTGCCGCCGTCGGCGCCGGGTGAGTCGGACGTGGTGCCGCCGTCGGGGCCGGCCGAGCGGAGTGGTGTGCCCTCTGCGCCGTCCGGGCAGCGCAGCCCGAGGTCCCCGCTGCCCGCGCGACGCCGTGCCCGGCCCGTACCGGCCAAGCCGCCCCCTCAGCCGCAGCGCTGGGACCGCCAGTTGGGCACCCTGGTGCGCCGCTACACCGCCGCACTGGCCGCCGACCGCACCTTCGTGGTGATCATGATCGCGCTGCCGTTCGTGATGGGCGTGTTGGCCCGGGCGTTGGCCGGCGGCAAGCTCACCGACAGCAGTGTGTTCAGTGCGCTGTTGATCCTCTGTGTCGGCGGGGTGCTCACCGGTGCCGCCAACGCGGTCCGCGAGCTGGTGAAGGAGCGGGTGATCTACCGGCGGGAGCGCGCCGTCGGGCTCTCCCGATCGGCGTACCTCTGCTCGAAGGTGGTGGTGCTCGGCACGGTCACGGTGGTGCAGGCCGTGGTGCTGACCATGGTCGCGTTGGCGGGAGTGCGGCTCAGACCCGAGGGTGGCAGCGGGGTCTTCCTGCCGCCGCTCGCCGAGATCGTCATCGTGATGGCGCTGCTCGCCGTCGCCGGAATGATGCTGGGACTGCTGGTTTCGGCGCTGGTCGGCAAGGAAGAGGCCACCATGCCGCTGCTGGTGCTGCTGGCCATCGTGCAGGTCGTCTTCACCGGCACCCAGCTGCGCCTGTACGGGGTGCCGGGACTCGAACAGCTCTCCTGGCTGGTGCCGTCCCGCTGGGCGATGGCGGCGATGGCCGCCACCGTCGATCTGCACGCCATCTCGCCCGGCAGCGACCTGGCGGCCGATCCGCTGTTCCGGCACAGCGCGGGGACCTGGCTGCTGAGCACCGGAATGCTGCTGGTGCTCAGCCTGGCCTACGGCCTGGTCGTCTACTGGCTCCTGCGGCGGACCGAGCCGGCGGTCATGCGCCGGGCCCGGAAGGCCGGCTGACCGACCGGCTCGTCAGCCGGACCGATCCGGGCACTGCGTCGTCGGCGACGCCGTGACCTGCCTGGCACGCGTTCCGTCGGCGCGGGTCGGCGTCGCCGGGTCGTCGTCCGGGTCGGGGCTGCCGGTCGTCGCGGGCCCGGGCCCGGCTGAGCGCCGGCTGCGCGTCGCCGCGGAACGGAGCCGTGCCTCGCGGTCGATTTCGCCCTCCCGGACCAGCCAGAGCGCCAGGGCCGCGCCGGCAAGGCCGACCACTGTGCCGAGCAAGGACGCTGGTGCCGTTCGCCGCCTTCCGTCGTGACCAGCGGACCGGGCGTCGTGAGGCGCCCGCGGTCCGCTGCTGCCACTAGCCGACCACCGCCGGGGAGCGGGGCGCCTCGGGGGCGGGCTCCGGCTGGTAGAGCTCGGTGTGTCCTTCGACGTGGAGGTGGGGCAGGCGGCGGTCCAGCCAGGCCGGCAGCCACCAGTTGCCGCGGCCGAGCAGGTGCATCACGGCCGGTACCAGCAGCAGTCGGACCAGCGTGGCGTCGATCAGGATGGCCGACCCCATGCCGACGCCGATGACCTTGATCGGCAGGTCGGGCGCCGGGACGAAGGCCGCGAACACGGCGACCATGATGGCCGCCGCCGCGGTGATCACCCGCGCGGTGCCCGCCAGTCCGCTGACGATGGACTCCGCGTTGTCGTCGGTGCGAAGCCAGGCCTCACGCATCCGACTCACCAGGAAGACCTCGTAGTCCATCGAGAGCCCGAACAGGACGGCGAAGGTCAGCACCGGCACGAAGGCCGGCAGCGGGGTGGGGCTGTCGATGCCGATCAACCGGCCGGCGGTGCCGCCTTCGAGGACGAGGGCGACCACGCCGTACGCGGCGCCGACGGAGAGCAGGTTCATCACAGCGGCCTTGAGGGCGACGACGAGGCTGCGGAAGGCCACCAGGAGCAGGAGCATCGACACCGTGACCACGCCGCCGACCAGCAGCGGGATGCGGCGGGCGATGTTGTCGGTGCTGTCGATCGCGCTGGCGGTCGCCCCGCCGACGTGCACCCGGACGCCGGGGCCGACCGCGGCCGGGATGACGTGATCGCGGAGGTCGCGGACCAGGGTCTTGGTGGCGCTGGACTGCGGACCGCTGTCCGGGAAGACGGTGAGCAGCAGCGAGCGGCCGTCGGAGCCGGGCACCGGAGGGGTCACGGCCGTGACGCCGGGCACCGCCTTCAGCGCGGTGGGCAGCGGGGCCGTCGCCTCGGCGGGGGTGCCCGGCGCCAACTCGGCGACCAGGACCAGCGGTCCGTTGCTTCCCGGTCCGAAGCCGGCGGCCACCGCGTCGTACGCCAGCCGGTTCGAGCGCCCGGCGGGGTCGTTGCCCGCGTCGGGGAAGCCGAAGCGCACACCCAGGAACGGCGCCGCGAGCGCCAGCAGGACGACGACCCCGGTGACGGCACCGAGGATGCGGTGACGCTCGACGAGCCTGCTCCAGCGCAGCCAGCCGGCGCCCACCGAGCTCTCGCCCCGGGCGGCGCGGCGTTGGGGCAGGGGCAGCCGGAGGCGCTCGACGTGCCGGCCGAGGTAGCCGAGCAGGGCGGGGAAGAGCGTGGCGGACGCGGCGATCACGACGAACACGGAGAGGATCGCCGAGACCGCGGCGCCGCGCATGAACGACAGGCCCATCGCGAACAGCCCGAGCATGCTGACCACCACGGTCATTCCGGCGACCACGACCGCGCGGCCCGCGGTGTCCAGCGCGGCGACCGTGGCGGCCTCGGGTTCGAGCCCCTCGGCGCGCCACTCGCGGAACCGGGTGACCAGCAGCAGCGCGTAGTCGATGCCGACGCCGATGCCCAGCATCGCGGCGAGCGAGGTCGACCAGTCCGGGACCGGCATGATCGCGGCGAGGACCGGCAGCAGGGCGCTGCTGACCGCGAGCCCGCCGAGCGCGGTGAGCAGCGGCAGGCCGGCGGCCACGACCGAGCCGAAGGTGATCACCAGGATCAGGGCGGCGGCCGCGATGCCGATGCCCTCCGAGCCGATCGCGCCCTGCTCGGCCTGCTGGACCGTCATGCCGCCGAGGTGGACTCGTAGGCCGCCGTCGGCGGGGCGGGTGAGGTCGAGCAGCCGCTGGGTGTCGGCCTTGGGCATGTCGGGGGCGACGGCGACGTCCAGGTGGATCTGCCCGAGGGCGGTGCGGCCGTCGGCCGACACCTTGCCGCGCGGGCCGTACGGGTCGTCGATGCCGCTGACGTGCGGCACCTCGGCCATCCGGGCGAGCAGGTCCTTGACCCGGTCGCGGGTGGCGGCGTCGGTCACGCTGCCGTCCGAGGTCAGCACCAGGCTGATCGATTCGCCGCCCAGCCCGGGGAAGTCCCGTGCCAGCAGCTGCTGGGCCTGCTTGGAGTCCGAGCCGGGCGCGGTGTAGTCGGCGCTGTACTTGGCGCCGAGGCCGGCCGAGAGGCCGAAGGCCGCGCCGGCGGCGAGCAGCCAGAGCAGCACCGTGCGGCCCCGGTTCCGGAAGCTCCAACCGGCTATTCGGCCGAGCGGGCCGGGCCTGTGTGACCCGCTCTCCCCGGCGGCTGTCCGCCGATCCCCGCGCAGTCCCTGGGGCATGTGGTCCTCCGTGCGTCGTCAGGGGCTCCGCCCCCAGGCAAAGCGTTACGCTTCATAACGCGCCTTACGAGGCGTAACGTTTCCCTCGACGGGTACGGATTGTCAACGCGGTGACTGGCGCGGCGAGCGGATGGAGATGCGATGACGGGTGGGTCGACCGACGGGAGCGGGGTGCGGAGCCGCCGTGAGCGGCTTCGCGCCGACACGGTGGAGGAGATCAAGCGCGCGGCGCTGAGCCTGATCGTCGAGCGCGGCGCCGCGAACCTCCGCTTCACCGACATCGCCCGCAGCATGGGGATGACCCCGCCCGCGCTGTACCGCTACTTCGCCGACCGGGACGAGCTGCTCACCGCCCTGGTCGCCGACTCGTACGACAGCCTGTCGGACGCGCTGACGGCGACCCGCGAGACCGTGCCGCCGGACGACCTGGACGGACGCTTCGTGGCCACCTGCATCGGCTACCGCACCTGGGCGCAGCGGAATCCGGAGCGCTTCGCCCTCATCTTCGGCGCCCCCGTACCCGGGTACGCGGCCCCACCGGACGGACCGACCGTGGTGGCCGGCCGGCGGGCGATGGAGCACATGGTCGAACTCGTCGCCGACACGGCCGAACGCGGCCGGCTCGGCAGCCCGCTGGTGCCGGACGCGGCGGAAGCCCTGATGCTGGCCTGGGCCACCGTGCACGGCTTCGTCACCCTTGAGGCGCACGGCCACTTCCACACGCTCGACCAGCACGCGCGGGACCGCCTCTTCGCAGTCCAGGCGGGCGTCGCCGCGCGCACCGCAGGCCTGTCGCCGGCCACGGACCGGTAGTGCTCAGGGCCCGCACGGCGGTCGGCCACGGCACGGGTGGCGAGGACGGCGCCGTCCTCGACGTTGTTCCTTGAGGAGGGCGGGCCGCCCGCCCCGAGGAGCCACGAACCTCTGTTGTCCTCAGCTGGTCTGGTGAGCAAGAGGATCGAAGAGGGAGAACGGGCTTCCGGGTGGAATGACACCCTGTTCGACGCGCCGAGGGCTACCACCAACGCTTCGGCCTCGTCCACGTCGACTTCGAGACGCAGGTGCGCACCCCCAAGGCGTCGTACGCCTGGTACCGCGACCTGATCGCCGCTCACCGGGCACGGAGCGCGAGGTAGAGCGTGGGTCGTTTACGGGCGAGACAGTAGACGGGGAGTCCGGCCGCACCGAACGGCCGTGGGACCGGATCCGGGAGGTCGAGCGGCGGTGGCGGGACTTCAGGCGCGACGGGGCATTCTCGTCTGCGCGCCGGCGGCTCAGTCCTGGGTGAGGGCGTCGTCGGTGGGCCAGGTGCCGTCGGCGGGCATCTCGAGGCTTTCTGCCAGCGTCTCCCGCCAAGGGGGTGGGGTGAACGGCTCGCCCCAGTAGTCGGTCACCCGGACCGCTCTTCCGGCTTCGAGCTCGGCGATGGAGACGTTCCGGTACACCCGGCCGTCGCCGTAGTCGGTGCTCCACTCGACGACGACGGTGTCGCCGCAGGTGTGCCGCCTCCCCACCCCGAGCCTCAGCCCGACGAAGTGGGACTCCACCTCGGCGATCCGTGACCTCCCCCTGATGAGTTCGCCGCTCTGCGGCCACTGCCGTACCGCGTCCTCCGAAAGCTGAACGCCGAGGATGCGCTCAAGGCGGGTCGAGTGCGTCGGTTCTCCCATGGAGCGCACAGTAGAACCGATCGCCCCGCCGTCCCCGGAGGCTCGCCCTGCCCGGGACCGGGAGTCAGGAGCGCAGGTGCCAGGGCGGTCCCCGACCCCGACGGGCAGGTTCCTCCTCCTCCGCCCAGCGGAGGCACACGCGGTCGCAGCTCTGCGCGGATCCGGAGGGCTATCGGGTCACCACGACGTGAACCGGGTAGATCCTCGGCTGCGGGTTCTGAACCCCCAGTTCGTTCAGAATCGGAACGATGACCGCGCCGAACTCCCGGAACGCCTCCTCCGACTCCCACACGTCCACGACGAGCCACCCGTCCGCGGTGGGCGCGGCGGTGTGCGAGACGAGCCCCGGCACCGGCCAGTCATCCGGGCTCCTGACCGGTCCCGGACGGCCTGCAACCATCTCCGCGCTCTTGTCGTACTGAGCCTCGGTCATCCCCGACAGCTCGAAAACCGCCATGATCGCCATGCCGCACTCCCTGGACACCGGTCGAACTCCGACAGGCCGAGTCGACCACCCCGGCAGCCCGCCCGCACACCGATCGAAGCGAACGGGTGTGTCCGGGGGCGTATCGCGAGTGCCTACCGGGTTCTCCCGGTTCGCTCTGCCGCTGATGGCTCGCGGTCGGCGATGGCGTCGAAGACGTCCGCCATCGCCGCGAGGCTGTGCCCGCTCACGAAGGCGTCGCAGTGCGGGAGCGCTGCCGCGATCCCGGCGGCGAGCGGGGCGTAACCGGGCGCGGCCTTACGGGGGTTGACCCAGACGACGCGATGGGCGAGTCGGCTGAGCCGGGCCGTCTCCCGGCCGACGGCTGACGGGTCCTCGCCCTCCCAGCCGTCGGAGAAGATCACCACCACTGCCCCCCGGGCCATGCCGCGCCGTCCGAAGCGGTCGTTGAACTCCGCGAGGGCCCGCCCGATCAGCGTGCCGCCGGACCAGTCGGGGGCGGCCCGGCTCGCCCGGCGCAGCGCGGCATCCGGAGCCGTGTGCCGCAGTACCGGCGTCAGACGGGTCAGCCGGGTGGCGAAGACGAAGATCTCTGCGGTCACCCCGGACCCCGCCCGTGCGCACAGCCGGGAGAAGAACCGCACGTAGACGCGGGTGTACGGCTCCATGGAGCCGGAGACGTCGCACAGCAGCACCAGCGGTCGGCGGCGCAGCCGGCCGTGCGACCGTGCCAGCCGGACGGTCTCCCCACCGGTTCGCAGGCTGTGCCGCAGGCTCCGGCGGAGGTCGATGTGGCGCCCCTGCGGGTCGGCCTCCCGGCGGCGGGTGCGGCGCAGCGGGAGGCTGATCGCGAGGTTGTCCAACAGGCGGTCCAGCTGGGCCAGTTCGCCCGGTCCGAAGGTGCCGAAGTCCTGCTGCGCGAGTGCTTCGGCGGTGCTGCCGACCAACCGCTCCGCGCCGGTGCGGGTCGCCCGCTCGCGCGCTTCGTCGGCGGCGTCCCGGTGGAGCGCTCCACTCGGCAGGGGTACGGCCGCGGGGCGGGGCGGTGTCGGGAAGGCGGCCGGGGATGCGCCGGGTCCGGGTTCGAGGCCCGGGAGCGGCGGATCGTCGGGGGATCCCCTGTTGTCGGCGGGGTCCGCCCGCCCGCCGAAGAGCGCGGCGAAGACGCGGTTGAACGGCTCGATCTGTTCGTGGGCCGTGACGAAGGCCAGCCGGGCCGCCCAGTACAGCGTCGGCCGGTCCACGGGCGGTAGCAGGTGCAGTACGTCCAGGAAGCGGCCCGATCGCTCGGGCGTGACCGGGACACCCGCCCGGTGCAGCGCGGCGCCGAAGCGGGCGGCGAAGGCGGGCCGGTCGAAGGGCGGGAGCCCGGCGGGCGGTGCGGCCACGGGGATCAGTTCTCGGGTCTGCCGACCAGCCAGGCGAGCCCGCGGTCGCGTACCAGGTCGATGTCCTCCCGGTACTTGAGGAGGACCCCGAGGGTCCGGTCGGCGGCGGCGTCGTCGAGCCGCTCCACGCCGAGCAGGGTCAGCGCGCCGACCCAGTCGATACTCTCGGCGATGCCGGGCGGCTTCTGGACCTCCAGGGTCCGCATCCGGTGGACCGACGCTGCCACGTCGGCCGCGAGCGAGGGCGTGGTCCCGGGGACGCGGCGGCGCACGATCTCGACGACCCGTTCGGTGTCGGGGTAGTCGATCCAGTGGTAGAGGCAACGCCTTTTGAGGGCGTCGTGCAGGTCGCGGGTGCGATTGGAGGTGAGGACGACGACCGGTGTGACGGTGGCACGCACGGTGCCCAGTTCCGGGATGGTGACACTGGCCTCGGCCAGCACCTCCAGGAGGAAGGCCTCGAAGTCGTCGTCGGCGCGGTCGATCTCGTCGATCAGCAGCACCGCGGGCAGGGGGCCCGGGTGGGTCAGCGCGGCGAGTACCGGGCGGCGCAGCAGGAAGGCGTCGGTGAAGAGGTCGGCCTCGTCCAGTGCCACGCCCTGGCTCTCGGCGAGCCGGATGCTCAGCAGCTGGCGCGGATAGTTCCACTCGTACAGCGCCTCGGCGGCGTCGAGTCCGTCGTAGCACTGCAGCCGGATCAGCGGGCTGCCGAGGACGCCGGCCAGGGCACGGGCGGCCTCGGTCTTGCCGACGCCGGGTTCGCCCTCCAGCAGCAACGGCTGGGGCAGGCGCAACGCGAGGTAGAGCGCGGTGGTCAGGCCCGGGTCGGCGAGGTAGCCGAGGGAGTCCAGCGAGGCGTGCAGGGTCGGCGGGTCCGGTACGGCCCGCGCGACCGCCGCCCGGGCCGACTCGGTCGTCGCGGGTGTGGCGGCCCCGGTCACAGCGCCTCCGCGGGCTGGGCGGTCTCGGCCTCGAAGCGGTCGCGGCAGCCGGTCGAGCAGAACCAGTGGCGGTGACCGCGGGCGTCCGAGTACGGGGTGTCGGCGACGACGGCGACGGTCATGCCGCAGACCGGGTCGAGCGCGGTCCGCGGTTCGGCGGACGGCGGAGCCGGTTCGGCGGTCGTCTCCTCGGTGTGTACCGACAGGGCGTGCCGTGAGGCCACCAGCTCGGCCAGGATCGACACGGCGATCTCGCCGGGCGTGCGGGCGCCGATCCACAGCCCGGCCGGCGTGTGGATCCGGTCCCGTTGCTCTGCGCTGAGGTCGAGGCCGCCGAGCACGGTGGCGCCGCGACGGCGGCTCGCGACCAGCGCGACGTACGGCACGTCGGCCCGCGCGGCACGGGTCAGCAGCCCCTCCTCCTGTCGTCCGTGGGAGGCGATCACCACGGCCGCCACGTCGGCGAGTTCCTCCGCGGTGACCTCCTCGGCGGCGGTCCGGATGTCGTACTCGAGACCGGCGCCGAGTGCGACCAGGCTCCGGCCGATGGGGGTGTCGCCGAGCACGAGCACCACCGGATCGGGACGCAGCGGCTCCAGGAAAATCTCCAACTCGCCTCCGGACAGGCACGGGTTGGCGACCAGGAGGGTGCCCGCCTCGCCTTCCTCCTGCGGCTGCGCGGGAGCGCCGGGCGAGATCCGCAGCAGCAGTGACTCGCCGGTGCGCAGCAGCCGCAGCGCCTGCACGCGGACGGTCGCCTCGGCGCAGACCCCGCCGACGAAACCCTCGATCCGGCCGTCCTCCAGGACCAGCGCGGTGTCTCCCGGCTGCGCGCTGGTCGGGTGCAGCGCACGCACCACGGTGGCCTTGACGAACGGCACCCGACTGCGGGTCAGCTCGGCCATCCGCTGCTCGACCGCCAGGCCGGCACTCATGCGGCCGCCTCGCTGAACCCGGCAGGTGCTTCGCGCGCAGACGCCTTCTGATCGCCGGCCCCGCTCCGCCCGCTCACTGCGGCGCCTCCACACCTCCGTGCATCGCCAGCCACACCCGCCCGGGGGTCAGCGGCATGTCGGCGTGCCGGACGCCGATGGCGTCCATGACCGCGTTGACGACCGCTGCGGGCGAGCCGACCGTCGCGGACTCGCCGACGCCCTTGGCTCCGATCGGGTGGTGCGGGGACGGTGTGACGGTGTAGCCGAGCTCCCAGGCCGGCACTTCCAGTGCGGTCGGCACGAGGTAGTCCATGAAGGAGCCGGACAGGCAGTTGCCGTCCTCGTCGAAGCTGATGATCTCGCTCAGCGCCATGCCGACGCCGTCGGCGAGGCCGCCGTGCACCTGCCCTTCGATGATCATCGGGTTGATCCGGGTGCCGCAGTCGTCGACCGCGACGAAGCGGCGCACCTTCACCACGCCGGTGCCCGGGTCGACGTCCACCACGCAGAGGTACGCGCCGTACGGGAAGGTGAGGTTGGGCGGGTTGTAGACCGTGGTGGCCTCCAGATGGCCCTCCACGCCCTCGGGCAGTTCCAGCACGCCGTGCGCGGCGAGCGCGATCTCCTGGATCGTCTTCGCGGCCGTCGGGTCGCCCCTGACGAACCAGCGGCCCTTCTCCCACTCCAGGTCTTCGGGGGAGACCTCCATCATGGCGCCGGCGATGATCCGTGCCTTGTCGCGGACCTTGCGGGCCACCACCGCCGCCGCGGCGCCCGAGACCGGAGTCGAGCGGCTGCCGTAGGTGCCGAGTCCGAAGGGCGTCTGGTCGGTGTCGCCGTGCACCACCTCGATGTCCTCCGGCGGGATGCCGAGCTCCTCGGCGACGATCTGGGCGAACGTCGTCTCGTGCCCCTGGCCCTGGCTCTGGACGCTGAGCCGCACCACCGCCTTGCCGGTCGGGTGCACCCGCAGCTCGCAGCCGTCGGCCATCCCGAGGCCGAGGATGTCCATGTGCTTGCGGGGCCCGGCGCCGACCGTCTCGGTGAAGAACGACAGCCCGATGCCCATCAGTTCGCCGCGCGCCCGGCGCTCGACCTGCTCGCGGCGCAGCGCGTCGTAGCCGGCCAGATCCAGCGTTTTGCGCAGGGTGGCCGGGTAGTCGCCCGAGTCGTACTCCCAGCCGGTCTTGCTCGGGTACGGGAACTGCTCGGGCCGGATCAGGTTCTTCATCCGCAACTCGGCCGGGTCGGTGTGCAGTTCGTCCGCCAGGCAGTCCACCAGTCGCTCGATCAGGAACGCCGCCTCGGTGACCCGGAACGAGCAGGCGTAGGCGACGCCGCCGGGCGCCTTGTTGGTGTAGACGCCGGTGACGGCGCAGTGGGCGGCCTCGATGTCGTACGAGCCGCTGAAGACGTGGAAGAAGCCGGCCGGGAACTTGCTGGGCTGGGCGGTCCCGTTGAACGCGCCGTGGTCGGCGATCACCGTGACCCGGACGCCGAGGATCCGCCCCTCGCGGGTCGCCGCGATCTCGCCGTTCATGTGGTAGTCGCGGGCGAAGCCGGTGCTCATCAGGTTCTCGGAGCGGTCCTCGACCCACTTGACCGGCTTCTTGGTGAGGATCGAGCCCACGACCGCGCACACGTAGCCGGGGTAGATGGGGACCTTGTTGCCGAAGCCGCCGCCGATGTCCGGGGAGATCACCCGGATCTTGTGCTCGGGCAGCCCGGCGACCATCGCGTACAGGGTGCGGTGGGCGTGCGGCGCCTGGGTGGTGGACCAGAGGGTGAGTTTGCCGTCGACCGGGTCCATGTCGGCCACGCAGCCGCAGGTCTCCAGCGGGGCCGGGTGCACGCGCGGGTAGAGCATGTTCTGGGCGACGACCAGCTCGGCGCGCGCGAACACCTCGTCGGTGGCCGCCTTGTCGCCCGCCTCCCAGTCGAAGATGCGGTTGTCGGTACGGCCCTCCTGGTCGTCCCGGATCACCGGCGTGTCGGCGTCCAGCGCGTGCCGCGCGTCGACCACCGGGGGCAGCGGCTCGTACTCGACGTCGATCAGCTCGATGGCGTCGCGTGCCGCGTAGTGGTCGTCGGCGACGACGAACGCCACCTCCTGGCCCTGGAAGCGCACCTTGTCGGTGGCCAGCACCGCCTGGGTGTCCATCGACAGGGTGGGCATCCAGGCCAGGCCCAGCCCCTCCAGGGTGGCACCGGTGATCACCGCCCGGACCTTCGGGTGCGACTCGGCCGCGGAGGTGTCGACGGACACGATCCGGGCGTGCGCCAGCGGGCTGCGCAGCACGGCGCCGTGCAGCATGCCGGGCAGTTGCACGTCGTCCACGTAGTGTCCCTTGCCGCGGACGAACCGCGGGTCCTCCTTGCGCTTCAGCCGCCCGTAGCCGATCGGGCGCTCCTCCGCGGGCGCCGACCCGGTTTCCTGAACGGCGGTCATGGCGTGCTCCCCGCGCTCGCATCGGCGGCGACGGTGGCCTCCGCCGGGTGGTGCGCGGCCCACCGGACCGCGCGGACGATGTTCAAGTAGCCGGTGCAACGGCACAGTTGGCCGGAGATCGCCTCGCGGATCTCCTGGTCGGTGGGGTCCGGATTGCGGTCCAGGAGCGCGCGGGCGGTCATCATCATCCCCGGCGTGCAGAATCCGCACTGCAACCCGTGCTGCTCGATGAACCCCTGCTGGACCGGGTCGAGGCCGTCCGCGGTCTCCAGGCTCTCCACGGTGCGCACCCGGTGTCCGGCCGCCATGGCCGCCAGCATCGTGCAGCTCTTGACCGGCTCGCCGTCGAACAGCACGACGCAGGTACCGCAGTTACTGGTGTCGCAGCCCCAGTGGGTGCCGGTGAGGCCCAGGTCGTCGCGGAGGAAGCGGACCAGCAGGTGCCGGGCCTCCACCTCGGCCGTGCGGTCCTCGCCGTTGACATTGATGGTGACCTGCATCGTGAGCGTCCTTTCCGGTCCTTTCCGGTTCGTTCAGATCCTTTCCGGTCCATTCCGTCCGTTCAGGCCGTGGTCGCGGCCTGCCGGGCCCGTTCGGCGGCCCGGCGAAGCGCGCGTTCGGTGAGCTCGCCGGCCAGGTGCCGCTTGTAGGCGGCGGTGCCGCGGGTGTCGGTGACCGGATCGCAGTCCTCGGCGGCGATCCGGCCGGCCTCGGCGAACGCCTCCTCGGACGGCTCGCGGCCGACCAGGCTCTCCTCGGCGCGCCGGTAGCCGACGGCCGACACGCCGACCGCCGCGAGCCCGACGCCGGCCGTCCCGATCCGCCCGTCCGCCAGCGACAGGGCGGTGCCGGCTGCCGCGATGGCCCAGTCCCCGGTCTTGCGCTCCACCTTCTCGTAGGCGCTGCCGGCGTTCGGCAGGATCGGCACGCGGATCTCGACCAGCATCTCGCCGAGCCCCACGTCCGTCTCGTACGGCCCTTGGTAGAAGTCCGCCATCGGCACCGAGCGCCGCCCGCCGTGGCCGAGCACGACCGCCACTGCCCGGACTGCCGCGCAGACCGCCGACAGGTCCTCCGCCGGGTCGGCCTGGCAGAGCGAGCCGCCGATGGTGCCCCGGTTGCGCACCGGCGGGTCGGCGATCACCCGTTCGGCGTCGTGGAAGATCGGGAGGAGCCGGCCGACCAGCTCGGACTCCAGCAGGCCGCGGTGGCGGGTGAGCGCGCCGATGCACAGCTCCGCGCCCTCCTGCCGCACGTAGTCCAGTTCACGCAGGTCGTTGATGTCGACCAGAAGCCCCGGACGGGCCAGGCGAAGCTTCATCATCGGCAGCAGACTGTGCCCGCCGGCGATGACCCTGGCCTCCTCACCGAACCGCTCCAGCAGGGCGAGAGCGTCGTCCACGCTCTCTGCCCGCCGGTACTCGAATGATGCGGGAACCTGCACGACGGCCTCCTGGTGCAGTGCCACTGGTGACGGCGGGCCCGCGGCAAGGACCGGACACCGCACGAGCGCACTGTCGCCCCGGCGGCCACCCGGGTCAACGGCGACTGAAGGGAATGCTTAAGAGCCGTCCACGGCTGACATACGGGGGTGGCCTGTTATCGCGGGAGGCGGCGATGACCCTCACACAGCTCAGGGCGTTCGTCGCGGTGGCCCGGCTCGGCTCGGTCAAGGCCGCGGCGATCTCCCTCGGGGTCAGCGAGCCCGCGGTCTCGGGCGCGGTCGCCGTGCTGCGCCGCGAGCTCGGCGACCGGCTCTTCGTCCGGGCGGCGGGCGGGATCACCCTGACGCCCGGCGGGCGGCGGCTGGCCGCGGGCGCGGCCGAGATCGTGGGCCTGGCCGAGGAGACCCGCCGGCAGGTCCGGCAGGCCGGCGCGGACAGCTCCTCCCTGCGGGTCGCCGCCACCGAGACGACCGCCGAGCAGATCGTTCCGCCGCTGCTGGAGGCCTTCGTCCGGCGGCACCCGGGCGTCGAGACCACCACCCTCGCGGTGCCGTCCACCGCGCTCGGCGAGCTGTTGTTGGACCGGCGCGCGGATGTCGCGATCAGCCCGGCCGCCGCCGAGCCCGGAGCGGTCGCCGCACCGCCGAGGCCGGACACTCTCGAACACATCCCGTTCCTCCGGATCCAGCTCGTGGTGGTTGCCTCGCCGCACCACGCCGGCGCCCGGCTGGACCGCGTCGGCGCGGCCCGGCTGCACCTGCCGATCGACCGGCTGTCCCGGGAGCACTGGCTGCTCGGCCCGGGCGGGCTCGACCCCGGGACGCCCGGCGGCGCCTTCCTGACGCGGCACGGCGTCGGCGACGCCGACGCGTCGATCTTCCCCAGCGCCAGCGCGGCGCTGGGCGCGGCCGTCGCCGGCGACGGGCTCTCGCTCGCCGTGCTCCACCTCGTCCGCGACGAGCTGCGCCACGGCACCCTCACCGTGGTCGCCGTGCCCGGCACCCCGGTCAACGGCGTGCTGCGAGCCGCCGCCCTGCACGGCGACCGGCGCTCACCGGCCGCGTCCGCGCTGTTCCGGTTCGTGACCACGCCCGCCGCCGTGCAGAGCCTGCTGGCACGGGCCACCGGCGTGCCGGTGGACCACTATCGGCCGACCGTCCGGGTGAGCCTGTGGAGCTGACCGGAGACGGCTCCGGCGGGAATCGCCGGGTGGCCGGTCGTCGTTGGAACGTACGTCGACGGCCGGAATTCGGGGAACCGGGCAGATCCGGGCAAGGAGGCCCGTCCACATGGAGTTCACCAACGAGTTCCGCGTGAGCCTGCCGATCGAAGCGGCCTGGGAGCTCTTCACCGACGTCGAGCGGATCGCGCCGTGCATGCCGGGGGCGCAGCTCACCGGGGTCGACGGCGACCGGTTCCACGGCACGGTCAAGGTGCGGGTCGGCGCGGTGACCGTGCAGTACCGGGGCACCGCCGCGTTCGACGAGTTGGACGAGGCGAACCACACCGTGCGGCTCACCGCCTCCGGACGCGACACACACGGCCAGGGCAACGCCGACGCGCACATCACCGCACGGCTGGCCCCGGACGGCGACGGCACCCGGGTGACCGTCGAGACCCGGCTCAGCATCACCGGGAAGGTGGCCCAGTTCGGCAAGGGCGTCATGACGGACATCAGCCGGAAGCTGCTGGGCCAGTTCACGGCCTGCCTGGAGGAGCGGCTGGCCGCCGAGCACGAGAGCGGGGGCGAGGCCGCGCCGGCCACGCAGCCGGCGGCCGAAGCCGCCGCCGAACCTGCCGCTGCCGAACCCGCCGCCGGGCCGGGCGCGCCCGTGGGGGAGCCGCAGGCCGCCTCGTCGGAGGGCGAGCCGCTGGACCTGCTCGCTGCGGCCCGCGGACCGGTGGCCAAGCGCTTGCTGCCGATCGTCCTCGCCGGGTTGATCCTGCTCGGGGTCGCGCGTCGGCTGCGTGGGGCCCGCCGGCGTCCGCAAGGGGGGCACCGTGCGTGACATCCTGGACGAGGTGTACCCGTGGTACCGCGCGGGCGAGAGCTTCGGGCTCGCCACCGTGGTCAGCACCTTCCGGAGCGCGCCCCGCCGGCCGGGTGCGGCGATGGCGGTTTCCGCCTCCGGCACCGTGGTCGGCAGCGTCTCGGGCGGCTGCGTCGAGGGCGCGGTGTACGAAGAGGCCGAGGAGGCCCGGATCTCGGGACGCCCGGTGCTGCGGTCGTACGGGGTGAGCGACGGCGACGCCTTCGAGGTGGGGCTGACCTGCGGCGGCACGATCCAGATCTTCGTCGAACCCGTGTCCAGTCGGACCTTCCCCGAACTGCCGGACGTGGTGACGTCGTTGAGCGCAGGCGAGCCCGTCGCGGTGGCCACCGTGGTGACCGGCCCGGGCGACGGCCCGGGCGCGCTCGGGAGCCGCCTGGTCGTCTGGCCGGACCGCGCCTGCGGCACCCTCGGCTCCGCCGTGCTGGACCGCGCGGTGGGGCTCGACGTCCGCGGCCTGCTCGAACACGGCACGACGGCGCTGCGCCACTATGACGCCGCGGGCCGCTGCCTGGACGGTGAGGAGTTCGCCGAGCTCGGCGAACTGTCCGTGTTCGTGGGGTCGTTCGTCCCACCGCCGCGCATGCTGGTGTTCGGTGCGATCGACTTCGCCGCCGCGGTAGCCGAGTTGGGGTCCTTCCTCGGCTACCGCGTCACGGTGTGCGACGCGCGGGAGGTGTTCGCCACCGCCTCCCGCTTTCCGCACGCGGACGAGGTCGTGGTGCGATGGCCGCACCAGTACCTGGCCGAGGAAGCCGCGGAGGGCCGGATCGACGGCCGTACGGTGGTGGCCGTCCTCACCCATGACCACAAGTTCGACGTGCCGCTGCTGGCTACCGCGCTGCGGTTGCCGCAACTGGCGTACGTCGGCGCGCTCGGCTCGCGCCGAACCCACCGCGACCGGCTGGCCCGTCTGCGCGAAGCCGGTCTGGAAGAACGGGAGTTGGCTCGGATGTCGGCCCCCGCCGGGCTGGACCTCGGTGCCCGCACGCCGCAGGAGACGGCAGTCTCCGTCGCCGCCGAGATCATCGCCGCCCGCTGGGGCGGCACCGGTCGGCCGCTCACCCGGACCGACGGCCCGATCCACACCGCCACCGCGGCCGACGAGCAGCCGCCGTCCCCGGTTGAGGCCGACTGAAGAGGCCGACTGAGGACGGGTCCGACCGCCTGTCGCATCACGCCGAAGGCGGAATGACAGCCCGCTCGACGGGCCGAGGGGTTCAGCGCAATTGGGCTGCAGCCGTCAGTGGACCCACACTCCGGTGGTCGGTCAGGGACCGGGCAGCTCGAACCCGAGAGCGGCCAGGGCCTCTTCGGCGGCCTGTTGGTCCTGCTCGTAGCTGCCGCCGGAGATGCCCAGCCCTCCGATGCACCGGCCGTTCTCGGTGATCGGGTAGCCGCCGCCGACGGCCGTCAGGCGAGGGTGGCCGGTCAGTGGTGCGACCCGCGGGTTGGCGAGGTGGTCGTTCCACGTATGGGTGGGGATGTGGAACGAGGCCGCAGTCCAGGCCTTGTCGAACGCGACCTCGGCGGTGAGGAAGGGCGCGTCGTCGGCCCGGTCGAATGCCTTCAGATGGCCTCCCTGGTCGGTGATGGCGATGGCCGGCGTGAAGCCGATCCGGGCAGCGGCGGTGCGAACCGCCGCGATGAGTGCCCCGGCGGCGGCCTGGGTGACCGACGAGGCGGGGGCCGACTTCCGCAGTGTGTCGGAGCTCATCAAGGTTTCCTTCGCTGGGGTGGGGGCGGTGGCGGGCAGCAGCCGCAGCCGGGTCATCGCAGGGGCGAAGCCGGGGTGGGGACCGCGTGGGTGACGACGGACTCCTCGGGGATCAGCAGGTCGTGGACGACCGGGCCGATCTCGTTCCTCCAGCGGTCGTGCTGGTAGACGGCCGCGTACAGGGCTTCGCTCCGGGCCTCGTCCTCGAAGCGGCGTATCCACACGTAGCCGTCCTCGTCCTGGGCGTCGACGAAGGAGGCGGTCACGTCCATGCCCAGTGAGGCCTGGAACGGGATGACCACGTCCTCCATGTAGCGCACCCACTCCTCGCGGCGTCCGGGCCGGGCCTGGTAGCGGCGGATCTCGTAGTACATGGTGCTCCTCCAAACTCCCCGCGGGGGCGGTCAGTCGGCGATGGTCAGGACGATCTTGCCGCGGGTGCGGCCGGCCTCGACGCGGGTGTGTGCCGTGCCGGCCCGCTCCAGCGGGAACGTCTCCTCCACCTCGACGTGGACTTCACCGGCGTCGATCAGGCCTGCGATCGTGGCCAGCGCCGCGCCGTCCGGCTCGACCAGGTACGGAGTGACCCGCACGCCGGCGGCCTCGGCGGCCTGGGCCAGCTCCGGGGAGACACCGGCAGGGACGGCCACCAGCAGGCCGCCCGGGCGCAGGACCTTCAGCGAGCGGGTGCTGGTCCGGTCATGTGCGTCGCCCACCAGGTCGATGACGACGTCGACGTCGTGGGCGACGTCCTCGAAGCGGGTGGTGGTGTAGTCGATGGTCTCGTCGGCGCCGAGTTCCTCGAGCCAGCGGTGGCGTGCGTCGCTGGCGACGGCGATCACGTGGGCGCCCAGGTGCCGGGCGAACTGGACCGCGAAGTGGCCCACTCCGCCGGCGGCGGCCGTGACCAGGACGCGCTGGCCGGCCTGCACGCGGGCGGTGTCGACCACGGTCTGCCAGGCGGTCAGCGCCGCCAGCGGCACGGCGGCCGCGTGCGTGTGGTCGATGGTGGCCGGCTTGCGGGCCCACTGGCGGGCCGGAGCGGTCACGTACTCGGCGTAGGCGTTCGCGGCGCGCGGGAACCACGGCATCCCGTACACCTCGTCGCCGGGCGCGAGCGTGGTGACGCCGAAGCCGACCTCCTCGACGACGCCGGAGACGTCCCAACCCAGGGTCAGTGGGAACGTCTGCAGTCCCGCCATGCCCTGCCCTTCGCGGGTCTTCCAGTCCACCGGGTTGACGCCGGCGGCGTGCACACGTACCAGCACCTCGGTCGGCAGCGGCTCGGGGCGCACGACCTCCTCGACGGTCAGCACCTCCGGCCCGCCGAACTCCCTGACGGTGACAGCCCGCATGGTGCGCTCGCTCATGTTGTCCTCGCTCATGTCCGTCCCGATCTCTTCCGTCGGAACCGCGGTCCCGACGGAAGAAAGACTGGCGTGTGCTCGCGGACGCGGGTGAGTGGCCGGGGAGCCACCTGTCGTACCATTCCGGCCATGCCGCATCGTGTTGCCGTTCTCGCCCTCGACGGAGTCCTGCCGCTGGACCTGGGCATCCCGGCCCGGGTGTTCAACGAGGCCTGTGAACCGGACGGGACCCGCCTGTACTCCGTCAGTACCTGCTCCCTCGGAGGCCGACCGGTCCGCACGCACGAGGACTACCGGATCGTCGTCGACCACGACGAGTCGGTGCTGGAGACCGCGGACACCGTCGTACTCGCCACGCAGGAGCCCGGCGAGCACCTGCTCGCGACCGGCACGCTCCCCGAGGAACTCGCCGCGGCTCTGGACCGGATAGGGCCGCGGACCCGCATCGTCAGCCTGTGCACCTCGGCCTTCCTGCTCGCGGCGGCCGGTCTGCTGGACGGTCGGCGAGCCACCACGCACTGGGCGCTGTGTGACGCGCTGGCACGGCTGTTCCCCGACGTCGAGGTCGATCCGGACGTGCTGTTCGTCGACAACGGACGCATCCTGACGTCCGCCGGCGGAGCGGCCGGCATCGACCTGTGCCTGCACCTGGTCCGTCTGGATCACGGGGCGGCGGTGGCCTCGGCCGCCGCGCGGCGCTGCGTGGTGGCGCCGTGGCGCGAGGGCGGGCAGGCACAGTTCATCGAGCACCCGGTCCCGCAGGACACCGACTACTCCACGTCGGCGACGCGGCAGTGGGCAGTGGAGCGGCTGGCCGAGCCGGTCACACTGGAGGACATGGCCCGGCACGCTCACATGAGCGTGCGCACCTTCACCCGGCGGTTCCGCAGCGAGGTGGGCTGCAGCCCGCTGAAGTGGCTGGCGCAGCGGCGGCTGGCGCACGCGCGCCTCCTGCTGGAGTCCACCGACCTGACCGTCGCGCGGGTCGCCGCTGTCTGCGGCTTCGGCGACGCCGTCGCCCTGCGCAAGCACTTCCACACGTATGTGGGCCTGTCACCACTGGCCTACCGTCGCGCTCACCGTGCACGGGAACCCATGACGGCACAGTGACCGCCAAGCCGCTGCAGCCGGCACCGCGGCCTGCTCTGCGCCGTGACCGGAGCCTCCCCGCAGCCGCACAGGCTCGCACCCCGGGAGGAGCGGCTGGGTTCTGTCCCCCGTGAGAGCTACGTCCAGGTGTCCCCCGTGAGGTGACGATTCCTGATCACCGTTTCCCTAGCGTTCAGTTCAGCCGCGGCGCCGTGGTCGCGGACCGGACAAGGAACCGGAAACGGAACCGAGGAAAGAGTCGTCATGAAACTGGTGTGGCAGATCCTGGCCGTGGTCCTGGCCGGTGCGGTCGGCGGTCAAGGTGTCGTCGCGGTCCAGGACAACCCGTGGCTCTCGCTCCTCTCGGGCAGCTTGACGGCCGTGCTCTCGGTGCTCGTCTACCGATGGGTCGTGGGGCGTACCGAGCGGCGCCCCGTCACGGAACTGGCCCGGGAGGGAGCGCCCGGGTCGCTCCTGCGGGGCCTGGTGATCGGGGTCGCGATGTTCGGATCCGTCCTTGCGAACATCTACTTCCTCGGGGACTACCAGGTCCACGGCTTCGGCTCGCCGACCGGCGCGATCGGGCTGGTCGGCTTCATGGCGGGCGCCGCCGTCACGGAGGAACTGATGTTCCGCGGCCTGCTCTTCCGGCTCGTGGAGCGCGGCCTCGGAACGTACGTCGCGCTGGCCCTGTCCGGCACCGTGTTCGGTGCGTTCCACCTGCTCAACAAGGACGCCACCCTGCTGGGCGGCGTCGCCATCGCCATCGAGGCCGGCGGCATGCTCGCCGCCGCGTACGCCGCCACCCGCTCCCTGTGGCTGCCGATCGGCCTGCACTTCGGCTGGAACTTCGCGGAGTCCGGCATCTTCGGCACCGAGGTCTCGGGCAACGGCGACACGCACGGACTGCTGGACGCCTCGACGTCGGGGGCCAAGCTGATCACCGGCGGTGAGTTCGGCCCGGAGGCCAGCGTGTACGCGATGCTCTTCGGCGCGCTGCTCACCGTCGTCTTCCTGCGGCTGGCCCGTCGGCGCGGCCACGTCGTCCCCCGCCGGCGTGCCGAGCGCGTCGACGCCCTCGCTACACTCGCCCGGTGATGAGCCTTCAGGGGGCCGGTCAGGTGTGGCGCCGGCTCGACGTCACCCTCCGCGACCTCCCTCTCGGGACACTGTTCCTGGTCGCGTCGTTCCTGCCGGGACTGCGCGGCCACGGGACGCAGGTCGGGGACCTGCCGACCCGCCCCTTCGACGCGCCGGCCGTCGTGGCCCTCGCGCTCGAATGTCTCTCCCTCGTGGTGCGCCGGCGGTGGCCGGTCGTCTGTCTCGCGCTGGTGGCGTGCGGCTTCGCCCTTGACCAGTTGTGCGGCTACCACTCGGCCGCCGGGACCACCCTGCCCGTCGCGCTGATCAGTGCCGGCTTCCATTTGGAACAGCGCCGGCGCACCACCGTGGTCCTTCTGTCCGTGGCGTACGTGCCGCTGGCGATCGCGCTTGCCCGGCTCGGTTCGGGCGGCGAGACGGCGACGGAGTTCGTGACGTTCTACCTGGCGCTCGCCCTGGCCTGGGGAGCCGGGGCGTGGCTGCGTTCCGCACGGGCCGCGGAGTCCGCACGCCGCGAGCGTGTGGCGGCCGAGACCCGTACGGCCGAACGCAGCCGCATCGCCCGCGAGTTGCACGACGTGGTGACCCACCACGTGACCGCGATGGTCGTCCAGGCCGAAGCCGCCCGCTACCTGACCGCCGCACCCGAGCGGCTGGAGCAGTCCCTCACCGCCGTCAGCGACACCGGCCGCCGCGCCCTCACCGACCTGCGTCACCTGCTGGACCTGCTCAACCCCGGTCACGGCACCGGCTTCGACACCGACCACGGCACCGACCACGGCACCGACCACGGCGTCGGCCCGGCGGAGGCCAGGCAGGCCAGGACACCGGCCGTCGGCAGGCTCCTCACGCTCGTCGAGCAGACCCGCCGGGCCGGACAGCCCGTGGACTTCACCGAGCGGGGCACACCTCCGGCATCCGCCGGCAGCGCCGACCTCGTCGCCTACCGGGTGGTGCAGGAAGCACTGACCAACGCCCTCAAGTACGCTCACGGCAGCCGCACTTCCGTGCACGTTCAGCGCGGCGAGAGGGAGATCACCGTGGAGGTCAGCACGGACGGAACCGGCTCACGCGTCACCGCCGTCGCCGCCGGCAGCGGACGGGGCCTGGCGGGCCTGCGCGAGCGCGTCGACGTTCTGGGCGGCGACTTCAGCGTCGGCCGCGGCCCGGACGGCGGCTTCACCGTCCGGGCACGCATTCCCGCCGACGGCACCTCGTGAGCGCACCGATCCGGGTCCTGGTCTGCGACGACCAGATGCTGGTCCGCACCGGCCTGGTCACCATCATTGGTGCCCAGCCCGACATGGAGGTGGCGGGCGAGTGCGGAGACGGACGGACCGGGGTCGACCTCGCCCGCAAGGTACGACCCGACGTCGTCGTGATGGACATCCGCATGCCGGTCCTCGACGGCCTCGAAGCCACCCGCCTGCTGGCCGGCGCCGGAGTGCCCCACCCCGTCAAAGTCCTCGTGGTGACCACGTTCAACCTGGACGAATACGTCTACGAGGCACTGCGCGCCGGCGCCGGCGGCTTCCTCCTCAAGGACGCCCCTCCGGACCGACTGCTCCACGGCATCCGGACCGTGGCCACCGGCGCGGCCCTCCTCGACCCCGACGTGACACGCCGCCTCGTCGGGCGCTACGCCGCCCGAATCCGCCCCGCCGAGAAGACCCACCGGGACATCCCGCTCACTCCTCGCGAACTGGAGGTTCTCCGTCTCATCGCCGACGGCCTCTCCAACAGCGAGATCGCCGCAATCCTCATCATCAGCCAGGAGACCGTCAAGACCTTCGTCTCCCGCATCCTCACCAAACTTCAACTCCGCGACCGGGTCCAGGCCGTCATCTATGCCTACCGCCACGGCCTGGTCACCTGACCGGGCGTCCCGCCCCCGTGGGTGTCGGGAGCGGGACGCGGTGCGGGCTCAGGGCCCACGGGGGTAGCGGGCCGTGTCACCTCACACCCGGTGGCTCAGTACCAGAGGTCGGGGCTGAGCTGGTAGTCGTAGCCGCTGCCGGGCTGCCAGTAGAAGCGGGCCTCGGCCTTGTAGTCGTGGCCCGGGGTCGGGTTGGTGAGGGTGTAGGTGTAGGAGTACTGGCCGGAGCGGCAGGGGAACGAGGTGGAGATCGCCTGGCTGCCGGTGGTGTAGTCCCAGATGATGATCTGCTCGGTGCAGTTGTTCGTGGCGAAGTTGGTGGTCACCTGCGCCGACACCTGGCCGCCGCCGGCGCTGATGCAGGTCTGCTTCCACCCCGGGCCGGCGCAGCCGCCGCCGCTCGATGCCGAAGCCGTCCCGGCACCGGTCAGTGCGATCCCGCCGGCGAGCGCGGTGGTGGCCAGGCCCAGGACGACCCGGCGGATTCCCTTGACGGGCATGTGCATTCCCTCCCTACTGGCCCGGTCGGGTTGACCGGGGCACGACATGAGGCTCGGTCATGGCGATGGACATTCGATGAGCACGCCGAGCAGCTGCTCGGTCTCGGCCGCGTCGGCGTCGAGGTCCAGCCGCCGGAAGTGCTCGCGTGCCTGTCCGAGGCAGGCACGCGCCCGGCTGCGGTGGCCCAGGTCGGCGAGGGCCTGGCCGAGAGTGCGCAGCACGGTGCCCTCCAGCATCCCGCCGACGCAGTGGGCCTGCGGAAGTGCCTCCTCGGCGGCCCGGACGGCGGCCGTCGGCCGCCCGGCCGAGAGGTGGATCCGGGCGATCAGGCCGCCGGTCGCGGCATGGAAGGCGGGCATGCCGAAGGAACGGAATCGGGCCAGGGCGCCTTCCGCCCGTTCCAGAGCCCGCGCGAGGTCGCCGCAGGGGTGGAGGATCCGGGCCAGGTAGTAGCTTCCGACGGACGAGGAGATGGACACCTCACCACCGGTCAGCTCGGCACACCGCTCGCCGGCCGCGCGGGCCCGGGCGAGGTGGCCGCACCTGGCGTGGTTGTACCCGAGCTCGCCGAGGGCGAGGCCCTCGGCGGTCTCGTCGTCGAGCTGGTGGAACAGCGACGACGCCTCTTCGAGCGGACCGATCGCCGCCTCGAAGTCGCCCAGCACCCGCGCGTTCGCCCCGAGCAGTTGGAGGACGTTGGCGCGCAGTCGGCGCAGCGCCGCCCCCGCGCACAGTGGCAGGCAGCGGCGGAGCTCCTCGCCCGCCGCCGCGTAGGAGCCGGCGTGCCAGAGCATGCTGCCACGGACGGAGCGGGCGAGCGCCTCGGCGTCCCGTTCGCCGCGGGCCGGCGCGGCTTCGGCGACCCGGGCCGCCAGGTCACCGACCGTGGTCGCGTAGTCGCGGCCGAACAGGATCGAGCCCATCTTGTCCGTCAGGTCGGCGGCCTGGGCGAGCGGCAGGGCCGGGTCCTGGCAGGCCCGGCGGATCACGGCCTGGTGGAGTTCGGTCTGGTCGCGCAGCCAGGCGGTGGCGTCCTCCACCGTGTCGAAGGTCCTCCCGGGCGCGGCGGTTTCCGCCGTGATCAGGCTGCGACGGGTGTGCTCGACGTGGTGGGCGGTCGCCTCGGCGTTGCGGGCGGTGGCCAGACAGGAGGCGAGCAGCCGGGCGTACGCGGCCGAGACCTCTGCCGGGTCGTCCTCGTCGGCGCCGCGCCGACGGGCGAAGACCCGCAGCAGGTCGTGGAGCCCGTACCGGTCGGCGGCCGGCGAGTTCAGCAGGTTCAGGTCGACCAGGGTCTCCAGGAGCTCGCGGGTGCGCTCCGGGACGCGGTCGAGCAGTGCTGCGGCCGGGCCCAGGCCGAGCACGGCCGTGTCCGGGAGGGCGAGCAGTCGCAAGGCGCGGGCCCGTTCGCTGTCGAGCCGGGCGTAGGAGAGCGCCAGGACGGGCTCCACCGCCGTGTGGTGATGGGCGAGTTCGGCGAGTCGGGTCTGCTCGTCGGCCAGGGCGGAGGCCAGGCCGGCCAGGGACTGCGCAGGGTCGGCGGCCAGCCGGGAGCCGGCCACCCGTACGGCCAACGGCAGCAGGCCGCAGGCCGTGACGATCGCGGTGGCGGCCTCGGGCTCGGCCTCGGTCCGGGCGCGGCCGGCGGCGGTGGCGAGCAGGTCCAGCGCCTCGGCCGGCTCCATCGCGTCGAGGTGGAGGTGGTGGGCGCCCGGGAGGCCGGTCAGCCAGACTCGGCTGGTGACCACGACTGCGCAGGTCCGAGCACCGGGCAGCAGCGGGACGGTCTGCTCGACGGAGGCCGCGTCGTCGAGCAGCACCAGGAGGCGGCGGTCGGCCACGGTGGTGCGGTAGAGCGCGGCGCGCTCGGCCGGGTCCGCCGGGATCTCCCGGTCCGCGACGCCGAGCGAGGCCAGCAGCAGGCCGAGTGCCTCGGCCGGGTCGAGCGGGTCGGCCTGGGTGCCGCGCAGGTCCAGGTGCAGTCGGCCGTCGGGGAACCGCGCGCGCAGGACGTGGGCGACGTGCACGGCCAGACCGGTCTTTCCGGAACCACCGATTCCGTTGACCGCCGAGATGACCACGGCGCCCGGGTGGGGCCGGGTGAGCACGGCGGTCAGCTCTGCAACGGCGCTCTGCCGGCCGGTGAAGTCGACCAGGGGAGTGGGAAGTTGTTCCGGGACCGGCGAGCTGTTGGAGTCCGTCCCCCGGTCGGGAACCGGCCGGCCGGGAGCAGCGGCCGAACGGCCCACGGGGCGGGTCGCCGTGCCGAGGGTGGGATCGGCGCGCTGAATCCGCGTGTGCAGTGCATCGAGCTCCGGGCAGTCCAGCCCCTCGGTGCGGTAGTCGCGCCGGGCATCGGCGTACACGGCCCGCGCCTCGGCCGGGCGGTCCGCCAGGTGGTACTCCAGCATCAGCAGGGCGCGAAACCGCTCGCGGAACGGGTGGGCGAACACGGCCTGATCGAGCTCGACCAGGCAGGACGGGTTGTCCCCCAGGTCGACGTCGAGGGCGAGCTTCGCCTCCAGTACCGCCACCCGGCGTTCGGCCAGGTGGCGGCGCAGCTCGACGGCATGGCCGCCGGGCAGTCCGGCCAGCGGCTCGCCCTCGTGCAGGGTCAGCGCCCGGGTCAACAGGTCGCGGGCCCGCGGCCGGTCGGTGGCGGGGTCCTCCGCCTGCGCGACGAGGCGGTCGAAGACGACGGAGTCCAGCGACTCGGCGGGGACGTCGAGGCGGTAGCCGCCGTCGACGGTGACCAGGAGGTGTGCGGCGTGGTGGTCGCGCAGCGCGCGACGCAGCCGGTAGGCGTGAGTGGCCAGGACGGACTTGGGCCGGGTCGGCGGGTGGTCCTCGTCGAAGATGCCCTCGGCGAGGCGGGCGGCGGTCAGCGGCCGGCCAGGGTGGGCGAGCAGCATGGCGAGAAAGGCCTGCTGTTGGCTGCGGCCAAGGTCGAGGCGGCGGTCGCCGACCCGGGCGGTGAGCGGGCCGAGCAGGTGGAAGCGCAGGTCCGGCGTGCTGGTGGGTGTGCGTTCGGTGGCGGGTACGGGCTCGGTGGCGATGACGGTTCTCCCGGCGGCTCGTCGGGCCCCGGGTTGGACGGCGCGCCGGGGCTGGTGGATGGCGGGGCGCGTGGGGGATTCGCAGCGGGCTGGGGACTGGGGACTGAGGGTTGAGGGCTGGGGGCTGAGGGCTGGGGACTGGGCCGGGCGCCGGGGCACGGCGCGTGGGACTCAGTGGTTCTCCGGCACCGGCCGGACGACGTGGGGGCTCTCGGTGGAGCCCGGGCCGGCGATCCTGCCGTGGAGCCGGCCGACGGCACGCCTGACCGCCTTGGTGTCGCAGCCGCCCGTGCTGGACGCCCGGGTCGCGTACCGGTCGGACCGGTTGCCGTCCGGAGCGTGGTGGGCGACCGGGCGGCCGTCGCCCTGCATGATCAGGCGCGCCTGGTCGTGCTCGGCGGCGCTGCCGGCCGGCGCGCGGTTGATATATATGACGGTCCCACTCATCAGTTCGTCCTCTTCCCATCGCCGGAGATTTCGGTCGGCTCACTTGATCAGATGGTGATCGCGGCTGCCGACGGGATTTTGTGACGGGCCGGTTGGCGAGGGATGAACGCTTGCGTTTATTCGCAGACGGATGCTATTCGCGAGGGTGCGAAAGGAGGGCGGAAACCGGCCAGGCGGGACGGCCCACCAAGCGGCTCGCGGCCAGCCGCAGGGCACGGGGCTGATGGTCGCACGCAGCGGCCAGGGCCCGCGCCGCGTCCGGTTCCCGGGCCAGGCGCCCGGCGCCCAGGGCGCGGGACAACAACGCGATCCCCTCGTCGGGCGTCATCCGGCCGACGGTGACGGTGTGCCCACCGGGCAGCGGTCGGCCGGCGGTGACGAGAGCCGCGCTTCCGGACTCGGCCGGCAGCAGCGGGCGGACCTGCTCGGCCTCGACGGCGCCGTCGAGCAGCACCAGGACACGCCGTCCGGCGAGCAGCCGGAGGTAGAGCGCGCGCAGGTCGGCGAGGCCCGGCGGGACGGCGTGCTCCTCGACGCCCAGGGCCCGCACGAAGGCGGCCAGGACGGCGGCCGGATCCGCGCCGGGGGCCTTCCCGCCCAGGTCGGCGTGGAGCTGGCCGTCGGGATGGCCGGGAGCGAGCAGGTGTGCGGCGTGGATGGCGAGCGCGCTCTTGCCGTAGCCGGGCGGCCCGGTGACGGTGACCCACCGTGGTCCCGGCCCGGCCAGGGCGGCGGCGAGCTCCGTCAGCAGGGTCGCTCGGCCGGTGAAGTCGGCAACGTCGGGCGGGAGTTGGAACGGCCGGCGAACCTGCCGGGGGGCGGTCCGGGAGGCCCAGGGCGTCCAGTCCGCCAGGTCGGTGGCCCGGCCGCGGAGGCGTGCCGCCAGAGCCGCCGCCTCGCCGCCGGGGGCGGAGCCGGCGAGCAGGGCGAGGGCCTGCTCGGTACGGCCGGCCCGGGCCAGCGCGAGCGCGTGGGGGACGACGGTGGCCTGCTCCGGGGCGGGTTCCGCCGTGAGCGGTAGCCCGAGTTCGACGTCGAGTTCGAGCCGGGCCAGCCGGGCCTCATCCCGGCGCCCGGCCAGCATCCGGCGGTCGTGCTCGGCGAACGGGCCCGGCACGCCGTCCAGGGCCACCGGCGTGGACCAGCGGCCGAGCGCGGCTGTGAGCAGGGCGTGGGCCCGCTCGGGCTGCCGGTTGCGGCGGGCGGCGGTGGCGGCGGCGAGCTCGGCGAGGAACACCGTGCGGTCGATGTTGGCCGGGTCCGCCTCCAGCCGATAGGCCTTGCCGACGTGCCGCAGGACACTGCCGCCCTCGACGGTGCCGTCCGCGCCGGCCAGGGCATTGCGCAGCCGGTACATGGTGGCCGGCAGCCCCCTGGCCCGGTCCGGCGCCTCGTCCACCTCCTCGCCCCAGACGCCGTCGATGATCTCCGTCACGGGCACCGGCCGCCCGGCGTTCGCGAGAAGGACGGCGAGCACCGCGCGGTCCCGAGCCCGGTTCAGCCGCAGCTCCCGATCGCCTCGCCGCGCCCTGAGCGATCCGAGCGTGCTGAAGTGCAGCTCCAGCGGGATCCTCCCTGCGCGACCGAATCCGACATCCGGTCATGTTACGGAGGCGATACGCGCCGACAAGGGGGCCGGTCGATATCACGCCATCGACCGCCGAACGCGGCGACCCATCGGAAGCGGCACACGAAGTAGCCGGATTGGTCGCCCTCTCAACTCCGCGGTCGAACTGTCGACTTGAATAAGGGTGACGTCCTGCAGTTGTTGGTCTCGTCGCAATGACAGCCTGTTCGACGGGCTGAGGGCCACCACCAGCGCTTCGGCCTCGTCCACGTCGACTGCGAGACGCAGCGCCGCACCCCGAAGGTGTCGTACGCCCGGTACCACCATCTGATGACAAGTCACTGTGCGTGACGTGGGCGGTAGTCGGGCGGTGGGGCGGAGGCATCACCACACCTCGACGATCGCCGGCAGCGACGCGAGGCCGCGGCGGCGTAGATGACGTACGGCTGGTGGGGCCGCTCGGGTTGGTCGACGGCGCGATCCGGCATCTCCTCCCACTGCGGCCCCCACCGGCCCACTGCGGGGCGACCGGAAGCCCGGGCATCAGAACGCCCTTCCAGGCACTGCCGGTTCGGATTCAGCTGACGGCGATTCCGCTGATGGCGGATGGGGGTGGACCAACCGGCACATCGGTGAGGACAGTGGTTGGCATGCGACTTCTCATGCTCGGTGGATCCGGCTTCGTCGGACGCGCCATCGTCAACGAGGCCCTGTCCCGGGACTGGGACGTGACCCTTCTCCATCGTGGCAACCGCCGACCGCCGTCCGGCGCCACCGTCCTCCAGGGCGACCGGACCGCCCCCGACGGACTGGCCGCGCTCGGTGCCGCCGAGTGGGACCTCGTCGTGGACACCTGGTCCGCGCGGCCCTCGGCCGTACGCGACGCGGCGGACGCGCTCGCGAAGCGCGCCGGCCGGTACGTGTACGTCTCCAGCGGATCCGTGTACGCCGACCCGGTCGACCACAGTGCCGCCGAGAACGGCGTCCTGCTGGACGGCTCGCCCGACGACGGCGATGTGCCCTATCCGCAGGCCAAGCGCGGAGGGGAGCTCGCCGTCACCGGCGCGTTCGGCGAGGACCGTTCGCTGCTGCTGCGCGCCGGCCTCATCCTCGGCCCGGGCGAGGACGTCGGCAGGCTCACCTGGTGGCTGGACCGGATCGCCCGCGGCGGCCCCGTGCTCGCCCCCGGACCGCGCGACCTGCCACTCCAGTACGTCGACACGCGTGACCTTGCGATCTGGGCCCTGGACGCCGCCGTGCGCGGGCTGTCCGGCCCGTACAACCTGGTGAGCCGGCGCGGTCACGCCACCATGGGTGAGCTTCTGGAGGCGTGCGTGGCCGCGACCGGATCGGATGCGGAGCTGCGCTGGACCGACCCCGAGCGGATCGCCGCCGCCGGAATCGCACCGTGGACGGAGCTGCCGATCTGGGCGCCGCCAGGAGAGCTGCACGAGTTCCTCTACGGCGCCGAGACGTCCAAGGCGTTCGCGGACGGGCTGCGCTGCCGGCCGGTCGCCGAGACCGTCGCCGATACCTGGGCGTGGCTGAAGGAGCTGGGCGGAGTCTCGCCGCAGCGTCCCGACCGCCCGATCCTGGGGCTGGCCCCCGAAGCCGAGATCGCCGCACTGCGCGGTTGACGGGCTGCTGCCCACTGCCCACTCCGGGCTCCGGGGCGTAGGCCGCAGAGACCGATGCCGTCCCGGCGACATCGTGCGCAGCGGCTCACGGAGCCCGGCCGTGGGCCGTTGCACCGATGGTCGAGTACACGGGCTCGGCCCGCTGCCCGCAGCCGCCCCATCGGCGAAGGCGTGCCTGCGGGCGGCCTCCCCGGCGCTCCGGACCGCCTCAACTCCACGATGACACCGCACACCTGCTGGGATCACACCATGCCTACTCTCATCGCGCCTGACGGCACCGAGCTCGCCTACCGTGTCCTCGGGGAGGGCGCCGGCACCCCCGTGGTCTGCCTGCCCGGCGGACCGATGCGGGATTCCGTCTACCTCGGCGACCTCGGCGGCCTCCCTGCGCACCGGCGGCTGATCGTGGCCGACCAGCGGGGCGCCGGTCTGTCCGCGACACCGGAGGACCCCGCCTCCTACCGCTGCGACCGCCTGGTCGGCGACGTCGAGGTGCTGCGCGAACACCTCGGCCTCGACCGCATGGACCTGCTCGCGCACTCCGCCGCTGCCAACCTCGCCGTGCGGTACGCGGAGCAGTACCCGCACCGCGTCGGCCGACTCGTCCTCATCACGCCCGGCACCAGCGCCGTCGGCCTGGAGGTCAACGGCGACGACCGGCGCGAGGTCGTGCGGCTCCGCAGGGACGAGCCCTGGTTCGCGGCGGCGTCGGCGGCATTCGACGCCATCGACGCCGGCGAGGCCACGGCCGCCGACTGGGTGACCATCGCACCGTTCCTCTACGGTCGTTGGGACGAGACGGCGCAGGCTCACCGGGCGGGCGAGGAGACCCAGTGGAACGCGGCGGCGGCGGAGGTCTTCGGATCGGAGGGAGCCTTCGATCCGGGCGCCACCCGGGCCGCGTCCGCCGCGCTCGACACGCAGGTCCTGGTCCTCGCCGGGGAGTTCGACCTGGCCTCGCCCCCGCACGTGTTGGCCCGGTTCGCCGCGCTGTTCCCGCGTGCCGAGTTCGTCGTCCAACCGGGCGCGGGCCACTACCCGTGGCTGGACGACGCCGACAGGTTCGTGTCGACCACCGTGCGGTTCCTCGGCTGATACGCCCGACCGGGCGCCGCTCGGCGGGCAGTCCGACGTGGCGGTGGCAGCGGACGGGGCCGGGGCTCCTCCTGGCGGCGCATGGGGGGGGCGGGCCGTCCGATCCTCGGCACGGTGTCGGCGTCGCGTGACGCAGGGGCAGCCATCACGACGCGTGAACTGCCCGAGTCGGTCGAACCTCAGCCTTTCCCGTACTCGTCGTGGCGGCGCAGCCAGTGGGTCTCCTCGCCCTCCTCGTGTCGGCCCATCGGCGTCCGGTCGAGGAGGCCGTAGTAGGCCATGGCGGGCTCAAGGCCGCGCGCAGTGGTGACGTACGTCCGGTGGACGGTGCCGTCCGAGAGCGCGTAGGCGCTCAGCCCGGGCCCCTCGGTGACGTACCCGGGCACGTCGGTGCCGCAGGCCTCCGCCATCTGCCGGACGGTCGGAGGGATGTCACCGTCGAGGAACGGCCTCAGCTCCTCCTCGGTGTACTGGAAGCCGAGGTCGCGGTGGAAGTCGCTGCCGGCGGTGGAGACCCAGTCGAAGCTCCAGCCCATCCGCTCCCGGTAGGCGAGGAGCTTGTCGATCGGCGCCCGCGAGGAGCAGATCAGCGTCACGTCGCGGGCTTTCAGGTGGACCGCGCTGGGGTTGAGGGTGTCCGCGATCGAGGAGCAGACCGGGCAGCCGGCCTCGTACGGCGGGCCGAACATGAAGTGGTAGACAAGCAGCTGCGAGCGCCCGCCGAAGAGGTCCGCGAGCGACTTGGTGCCGCCCTCGGTCTCGAAGCCGTAGTCCTTCTCGACCGGCACCCAGGGAAGCTCCCGCCGCTTCCGCGCGAGCTCGTCACTTCGGCGGGTGAGCTTCTTCTCCTCTGCCAGCAGTTCCGCTCGGGCCGCCTCGAACTCCTCCTGCGTGCCGATCCTGTGCTCGGGCATGGCCTATCCCTCCTGTATGGGGAGCAGGGCACCGCGTGGCGGCGTGCGGTCACCCGCGGTGGCAGCCGGCAGTGCCTGCCACCGGCTACCCGTCCGGCCGTACATCCACCGTACGCGCGCGGCGGCGGGCCTTCGAGGCCACGCCGAATCGCCTGGTCGGCGTCGCGCTCACGTCGTGCTCGTGTCGTGCTCACGTGGTGATCACAGGGCGGGACGGAGGCGGGCGACCCCCGCCGTGTGAAGCAGGGCAGGGTGAACGCGGGCGCGTCGGCGGCCCGGCCGGGTGTGCGGTGGAAGGGCAGCGGGCGGTGGCAGCCGTCCGCGGGCAGGTGGGTCCTGACGGTCGGCCCGCCGTGCCAACGCCCGGTGGTGTGATGGTCGGGTGCTCCGTCAGGCGTCGCCCGGGGTCGCTCGCTAGCATGAGAGCCTGCCGAACGAGCGGCAGGAACCGGGCCCCCTTCTCCAGGAACGGGCCCGCCCCACAGGTGATTCCGCCAGCAGCCGACGCGCGGACGCACCCCGGAGGGAAGAGCCCACCGTGAGCACTGCTCCCGCCGGCGGATCCACGCGCTACCTGGTACTGGCAGCGATGATCTTCGCCGTTGCGATGACCTTCATCGACCAGACCATCGTCTCGATCGCCGTACCGAACATCCAGCAGGAGTTGAAACTGACCAGCACGGGGGTGCAGTGGGTGATCAACGCCTACCTGCTCACCCTGGCGGCGTTCTTCGCCTTCGGCGGTCGGCTCGCCGACACCGTCGGTCACCGCAGGACGGTGGTGCTCGGGGTGCTGGTCTTCGCGGGCGCCTCGGCCTGCTGCGGCTTCACACCCACCGGGAGTCTGGCCGAGGCGTGGCTGGTCGCCTTCCGTGCCGTCCAGGGCTTCGGCGGCGCCATCATGTTCCCGGCGGCGCTGGCGATCGTGGTGCAGAACTTCGCGCTGCGTGAGCGGGGACGGGCGCTGGCCCTGTTCTTCGGCATCGCGGGCGGTCTGACCGCGATCGGACCGGTCCTCGGCGGCTACCTGACCGAATGGACCTGGCGGGCCATCTTCTGGGTGAACCTGCCGGTGGCGGCGATCGCGCTGGTGCTGACCGCGATCTCCAAGCCGGTGACGGAGAGCCGGCCCGCGCCCATGGACTACCGGGGCCTGGCCCTGATCGCAGGCGGTGTCGGGCTGAGCGTCTTCGGGTTCCAGCAGTCGCAGGTCTGGGGCTGGTCGAACCCGGCGATCTGGCTCTGCATCGTGGCCGGTGTCCTGCTGCTGGTCGGCTTCGTGATCGTCGAGAAGCGCACCGTCTCGCCGCTGATCCAGGTGGACATCTTCCGGATCCGCGCGTTCTCCGTGCAGAACCTGGTGCTCGGCATCTCGATGCTGGTCTTCGTCCCGGTGTTCTTCTTCTCCAGCGAGTATGCGCAGATCGCTCTGGGTGACTCCTCCTCGGGTGCCGGTGTCTTCCTGCTCTACTTCTTCATCGGGTTCGTGATCGCCTCGCAGATCGGCGGCCGGATGCTCGACCGGGGCGGCGCGAAGCGGCCGGTGGTGATCGGGTGCGTCCTGGCCGCGGTCGGGTTCTACCTGTGGGCGGGCGACGCGACCACGCTGAGCTTCAGCACGCAGCAGTGGGACATCGTGCTGGCCGGCGCGGGCATGGGCTTCATGCTCAGCCCCGCCAGCACGGACGCGGTCAACCGCGCCTCGCGGCTGTCCTACGGCGAGGCGACCGGCATCACCCAGACGGTCCGCAACTACGCCGCGAGCCTGGGACTGGCCGTGCTGGGCACCGTCCTGGTCACCGACCTGCGGACCCGGCTGACCGACTCCCTGGTCGCCCAGGGCCTGCCACATGCGCAGGCGGTCGCCGAGGCCACCCACCTCTCCCAGGTCCAGGCACAGAGCAGCGCGAGCGGGAGCACCGCGACCATCCCGCAGTTCTTCCGGGTCGACTTCGCCCACGCCACCCAGACGGTCCTCTACTGGATGGCGGCCATCATGGCCGTGGCCGCCGTGGTGGCGATGATCGGGCTGCGTCCGGGCGTACAGGCCGAGACCACCGCCGACGAACAGGAGGCCCTGGCCTCCGGACGCGAGCCGGGCCAGGTCTGAGGAACTCCCAGCAGCAGTGGTGGGCTTGGCCGGGCCAGTGGTCGCTGCCCTGCACGACCGTGAGCCGGGCGCGCGGGGGAGCGGGCTGCTGCCGTCGCCGGAACGTCCCCCGATCGGGCACAACGGAGATGCAGGGAGACGTCGGACCGCCCCGCCGGGGCCGGCGGGGCGGTCCCGGCGGTCAGCGGGAGGCGAAGTCGGCGTTCCAGGAGGCCGTGCCCGTGCGGGCCAGCCCGACCTCGGTGTAGTCGCCGAGCATGATGGCCAGGTGGCCGGAAGACCTGATCCAGCCGTCGACGGCGGCGTCGATGTCGGTGGGTCCGTAGAACGCGATCTCACCGAAGCCCCTCCACGTGTAGCCGAGGCCCCGCGCGATGTTCGCCGAGTCGCAGAAGTGGCCCGAGACGTGGCGCTGGTCCATCTGGTCGGCGTTGCACTTGGCGGCCTGGGCGAGCGTCTGGTTGAGGCGTACCGCCGGCTTGCCGTTCTGGGCGCGCACGGCGTTGAGCCGGTCGAGGAAGCGCTGCTCGACGGAGGTGCCCGTGCCCGTACCCGGCCCGCTCAGGTCGAACCGCTGGGACATGCTGCCGTCACAGTTCTCGACGGTGACCTCCCGGTCGAGGCCGTGGTAGGTCAGGCAGCGGTTGTCGCGGGCGTTGTGGATGTAGGTGCCGCCCTCGGCGGCGGACTCCAGGGTCCACTGCTGGTTGTCGCCCGCCCACCAGTGGATGAACTGGGTGGACCGGCCGTCGTTGAGGTCCATCTCCAGCACGCGCTCGGTGCCGTTGACGTTGCGGGCGAAGTCCACCCGGCCGCCCGGCTTGTTGGAGATCCAGAACGAGGTGGAGGCGTTCTGGTAGTTGCGGGCGATGATCCGGGAGGCCTCGCCGTCGGCGCTGGCCAGCGAGTGGTGGTTCTGGTGGTCCTGGATCGTGATCATCTGCTCGACCACGTCCGCCTGCGCGGCGCTCGCCGGCGCGGCGAACAGCGGGAGGCTGCACACGGATATCGCGGAGACGGCGAGCGCCAGCCCCGCCAGCCGGGCGCGGGGGCGGAGGCGGGGGCGGGGGTCTCGGGTTGTGGGGTGGGACACGGGGCTCTCCTACTGTCGGTGGACCGCGCGGTTGCTGCTGCGGACACCGACAGGACACCAGGCGGGTGTTGACGATCGATCAGCACCGCGTAGACGGCCTCGGTTCGACCGCCCGCCGACCGCCCGCCGACCATCCGCCGACCGCCCGCCGACCGCCCGCCGGGTGTCAGCCGGGTGTCGGCCGGGTGTCGGTCAGAGCGGGCCTGGTGCGGTGGGCGGCGGCGAGGACGTGCCGGACACGGGCAGGACGTGCGTCCCCGACACCGGCAGGTTCGCTGTCGGCGCCGGCCGCCGTTCCCACGTCCGGGCGCGCAAGGATGCTCGGGCCGGCCTCGCGCCCGCCCTGCGATGCGAGCTCGCCCGCAACGACACGGAGCCGGAGCATGGGAGGATCGCCTCACCAGCACCATCCGCACCAGAGCGGCCGTCGAAGCCGTACCAATCGTGATCGAGGAGCAGCTGTGACCGAGCAGCCCGGCCCGCAGCAGCGCATCGCCGACGCCATCCGCCCGGCCATGCTCGCCGGCCTGCAGGACGCCGCCCTGATCGGCGAGCAGGGCACCGGTCGGATCAACGAATGGGTCGACTGGATTGCGGCTGTCATCGCCGGCCAGGTCGTTCAGCCGATCGCCGCCGAGCGCGACGCCTTCGCGGACCGGGTGGACACCCTCACCGACGTCGCCAAGCGCCACAAGGAGGGGTACAAGGACGCGGCCCGGGACGTGCAGCGACTCGATGCCCGTGTCGCCGAGCTGGAAGCGGAGGTGACGCGGCTGCGTGCAGCCGGTGCCGTGGCCGCCGACCCGGAGGTGGAACCCGACGCGGAATCGGTGGCGGACGGTCCCGCCCAGTCCCTCCGGGACCGGCTCCGGGCCAAGTACCCCGCGACCGCAGAGGCTCTGGACCGCCGGGATGCCGAGGCAGACCCGACCCGGAACGCCGAGGCCGACCCGAGGCGGGACGCCGAGGGCTGACCGGATTCCCCGGACGACCTGGCGCACCCGCGGAGCCGCCCCGGGCGCGACGAGCCTGCGGCACGGTGACTTCCCGGCCGGGGACACGCGGCCCGGGATCTCGGGAGCTGGGGGCCTGGGATCGCGGGGCGTAGGTCCAGGGGTAGGGCTTGGCGTCGTGTTCGTCGTAGGCCAAGACGAAGGTGGCGCTCGACGATGCCGGCGATGGGACCTCGCGCCGCCGGGGATCTCAGGGTGTAGCCAGTACCACCCTCAAGACGGAAGCCCGCATGATCGAGCGTCAGGGCCGGGCTGGGCAGGATCGTGCCCGTGAACACCACCTCGAACCGCAAGCGCCGTATCAGCGCTGTCGCAATCCTGGGTCTCGCCGCATCAGTGGTCGCGACCGGCACAGGACTCGCCGCCACGATCCCGCCGTCCACCGTGCACGCGACCGCCGCCACAGCTGCCGCCGCGCCCCCGCGGTCCTTCCAGGGCACGCTCCCCGCGCCGACGGGCCCCTACGCCGCCGGCGAGGACGTCATCCACCTCACCGACGCGAGCCGCCCCGACCCGTGGGTGCCGTCATCCGGCCCCCGCCAACTGGCCGTCACGATGGTCTACCCGGCCGTCCCCGGGACCGGGACTCCGGCCCCTTACATGACCCTCGCCGAGGCAGCCGGAATCGTCCAGCGGCAGAATGTGCCGGCGAGCTCCGGCGTCACCCCGCAGACCCTTTCCGGCGTCACCACTCACGCCTTCGACGGCGCGCGGCCGCAGCGCGGCAAGTATCCGCTGGTGGTCCTCTCGCCCGCGTACGAGGACCCGCGCATCACGCTCACCGCGCTCGCGACCGACCTGGCCAGTCACGGCTACGTCGTCGCGCTCGTCGGCCACACCTACGAGGACAGCGGCGAGACGCTGGCGAACGGCCGGACGCCGCCGTGCGCGATCTGCGATCACCCGGAAACGCTCGACTTCGACTCCGTCGCCGCCAGCCGCGCGCTGGACGTGTCCTTCGTGATCGACCAGTTGACGCATGGCAATACCGCGTGGCGCCTGGCACACCTCATCGACAAGCACGAGATCGGCATGGCCGGACACTCCCTCGGCGGAGCGGCGGCCGCCGCCACGATGATCGCCGACCCGCGAGTACGGGCCGGAGTGAACATGGACGGCTCCTTCCACCCGGACCCGACGCCCGGCCAGATCAACCGGCCGTTCCTCATGCTGGGTACGACCGCCAACACCGATTGGGAGCGCCCCTGGGCCGCCCTCGGCGGCTACAAGAAGTGGCTGACGGTCGCCGGCGCCGACCACTTCAGCTTCAGCGACCTGGACCTGCTTCACGAGCAGGCCGGGTTCCCGACGCCGCCCCTCTCCCCGGAACGCGGGGTGGTGATCACCCGCGAGTACGTGACGGCGTTCTTCGGCCAGACGCTGAAGGGGATCCACAGTCCGCTGCTGGACGGCCCCTCGCCGAACAATCCGGAAGTACTCTTCCGGTACTAGCCAGGCGCCGGCAGCGAGGCCTGCTCGTATCGGGCCCCCGGCGCGAACCGGCCCCCGTCGGGGACGGGGGCCGGTGGGGTCGGGCGGCTACGGGCACTTCTCGTCGATCTTGTACTGGAGCGCCTTCGGGTAGTCGTGCCGGCTGAGCCGGACGCGGGCCAGGATCGGGGCGTGGTTGAGGTCGTTGCCGGGATCGGCGATGTCCAGCAGGAGTGAGCCGAGCTCGGCGTGGGTGGTGAGCTCGTAGCCGTGCATCCGGTCCTTGTCCGTGCCGAAGACCTCGGCCAGCTTCTCGTAGCGCCACGGGTGCAGCACGTTGTAGAAGTCGGCCCCGTTGGACGGCTTCTCCTTGTAGTAGCAGGGGCTGACCAGCATCTGCTCGATGCCGTAGAAGCCCTCGTTGTCCAGGACGAAGACCACCGGCCGCAGGTGGTGCCGTACCTGGGTGGACAGCTCCTGGCAGATCTCCTGGAACGAGCCGTCCCCGACGAACACGAGCGGGCGCTTCATCGGTTGCTGCCGGCCAAGGGCCACGCCGGTGGCCGCGCCGACGGAGTAGCCGATGGACAGCCAGCTGTTCTGCGCCAGGAAGCCGGCCCGCTCGGTGATCCGCAGGTTCATCGAGCCGAGCAGCGCGAACGCCGCGTCCGAGACCACCGTGAACGGCGAGGGGGCCTGGGGGTCCCCGCCGGTGGCCTGGTGCTCCAGGAAGTGGTTGACGTGCTGGAAGAAGCTGTCGTAGGTCAGTTCCGCCGGGTACCGGGCGGTGCTCAGCCCGTCCAGGAAGTCGGCCGTGCTGGCCGGGACGTCCAGGCCGGCCGCGTGGGCGAGGGCGAAGTGGTCGGCCTGGAAGGTCTGTCCCGCCAGGGCCTTGCGCAACGCCGTGATGAACCGGCCGAGTTGGACATCGGGGAAGTACCCGGCGCCGACGCTGACGCCGTCGCGTGCCGCCACGATCCAGTCGTCGCCGATCGACTGGTCGCCGCCGAGGTTCTTGGACGTGGACCAGGTCCCCAGGCCGATCCGGCAGCCCGCGTTCTTGAAGGCCGTCCGGATCTCCGGCAGGCTCGCCCTGCCGTTGTAGACGCCGGCGAACAGCGGGTGCCGCTCGGAGACCACGGACTTCGCGCCGACGGTGGTGCAGAACTGCATCCGGGTGGTCTGCACGAACTCCAGGAGCTCGTTCTCCAGCCGCCGGCGGACCAGTTCCTCGCCGGCCCAGACGATCGGTGTGCCGAACTTCCTGATCAGCTCCACCGCCGCCGTGACGGCCTTCTCCAGCATCTCGTCGTTCCGTTTGGTGAACGGCCGCTCGTGGGCATGGAGTTCGCCCCGTGGGGGTTCGCACGGCGCGTGCCAGAGGTCCTCCATCACCTCCAGGTAGACCGGCTTGCGTTCGGTCAGGCACGCGGTGATCGCGCCGTCGATCTGTGAGGGGGCGAGTCCTGGGTTCGAGAGCACCTGTGCGTCCACCGTGACCTGCCGGTAGACGTCCAGGTTGCTCTCGCGGCGCGGGCTCATGTGCGAGGTGAGCAGGCCGACCGCCTGTTGGTTGAGCCACTGCTCGTAGGACGGCGCCGCGTTGATCGCGATCAGCGGCACGTCCTCGACGTAGGCGCCGCCGACGGTGTTGAGCAGGCTGAACGCACCCACCCCGTAGGTCACCGCGACCGCTGCGACGCCCTGTTCGCGTGCGTCCGGGTCGGCGTCGGCGACCCGGACCCGGGCGTAGGCGTCCGCGGCGTAGCCGGCGCCCATCTCGGTCGGGGTGCCGATCCAGCGCACGCCGGTGGTGGCCTGCATGATCGTCAGGAACGGGCCGAGGAAGTCCCCCGGCACCCCGAACAGGTACCGGATGCCCAACTGCTCCAGCCTGGTGGCCAGGTAGCGGGCCACCGTCCACTCGTCGGCGCCGCTCATCCGCGCATCGCCCCCTGTCGGCTCTCCGGCCGGACCTGGACCTCGGGCCGGATCTCCGGTTGCGCCGGGGGCGGCGGCGGTGAGGCCTCGTGCACGGCGATGGCCGCCCGGACGGCGGTTTCCACCGCGCCCTCGATCCAGGCGTGCTTGAGCGAGACGTGTTCGCCGGCGAAGTGCACCGGGCCCTCCGGCTTGACCACGTCGAGGTGGAAGCTGGTCATCTGGTGCGGGGTGTACACCGCCGCCTCACCGAAGGCGTACGGGTCGCGCAGCCAGCTCTGGGTCTTCCCGTAGCCGGTGTAGAACACCTCGATCCGCCGGCCGTGCACCGACTGGAGGTTGCGCAGCGCGTAGACGTACCGCTCGTCGTCCTCCATGGAGTCCCAGCGCACCGCGTCGTCGGACCAGCTGTAGCTGGCCAGCACCACGCCGCCGCCCTCGGCGCCGGGCACCGGGTGCGAGGGGTAGTACATGAAGCGGTTCGGGTTGTCGGTGGTCGAGCCCCCGCCGAAGCAGTTGGTGGTGGGGCGCACGCTCGCCCGGAGCAGCGGGGTGTGCTGGTAGACGTCCCGCTGGGCCGGGCTGATCCGGCGCTCGTCCACGCTCGCGTGCGCGCCGAGGAGCACCTCCGGCAGGTTGCGCGGTGGCCGGTGGCCGTTGTGGGCGGCGGCCACGGCCGCCTCGGCGTCGTCCTCGCCCGCCCGCTGGTAGTACTCGTACAGGCCGGGTGCGATGGAGTCGAGTTCGACCTTCCAGTCCGCCTCGGTGAACTCCCACCACCGGCGGGAGAACTCCAGCAGCACCTTGGTGGCCTGGTCGTAGTGGGTCTCGATGATCGCCCGGCGCTTCTTGTAGGAGAACGGCGGCGTCACCTGGACGAACCGCAGGGCGGAGAACGGGACCGTGACGATCGCGAAGTCGCCCTTCCAGACGGTGGGTTCGGCCTCCGGGTCGTCCTCGGGGACGGTCTCGACGGCGACCTGCGGCCCGATCGGGCCGACGTTGCGGGCGCCCCCGCCGTCCCGACGCGGGTCCCAGTACTCCATCCGGATCATCCGCCGGCCCATCCGCAGCTCCTCCCGGAGCTCCTCGGCGAGCGCCTCGGGCAGCTTCGAACTGCCGCCCGCGATCTCCCAGTAGGTGGCGGTGGGGTTGATGTCGCTGCGGCCCAGGAAGGTGTGGAAGAAGGCCAGGTGCAGCCGCGAGGTCATGTTCTCGATCGTGCCGATCGCCTCGATGGCCTCGTCGCTGAAGCCCGCGTACTCGCGGAGGAATCGGCCCATCGAGTAGCCGTCGAAGTCGCGGATCACCCGGGCCCAGCCGTCCAGCCACTCGGCGAACGGCTTGTTCACCCGCTTGCCGTCCCTGATCACCGAGTAGTAGTCGCGGACCGGCTCCAGGGCCTGGTTGACCATGTCGGTCGCGGTGATCCGCACCTCGTCGCCGGTGAGGTGGAAGCCCTCGTTGACGCAGCTCGGGTCGGCGGCGTACTCCTTGCGGCGGGCCTGGATCCGGTTGGTGCGGATCCAGGAGTTGAAGCGCTTGGCCGGTTCGCGGAAGTCGGGGCTGTCGGTGCCGTACTTCCAGACCCTGCCGGGCTCGAAGGACTCGTAGACCACCGGCGGGACGGGCGCGTTCTGGTTGCCGGTGTCCGGGTCGACGTCGACGTTGAAGAACAGCTGCCGGCCCAGGCCGAGGCTGTCGACCAGTGCCAGCGTGAGCGGGTGGAAGCTGGGCAGCCGCATGGCCCCGGCCTCCGCGTACTGCTCCGGGTCGTGGAACGGACCGTCGGGCTCGTCGTCGGTGGAACGGAAGGTCTTGATCCGCCCGCCCACCCGGCTGGCGTTGGCCTCCAGGATGGTGACGTTGTGTCCGGCGTCCTTGAGCAGCTTCCCGGCGACCAGGCCCGCGATGCCCGCGCCGATGATCAGCACGTCCTTGGGCTCCTCCGTCTCCGGGACGCCGTCCTTGATCAGGACGTCGAGGTAGCGCAGCTTCAGGTCCTTGTCGTCCGGGCCGACCAGCAGCAGCTCGCGCGCCAGCTGCCGGCAGGTCTGCCAGCGGGCGCGGTCACCGGCGGTGCCTTCGACGAGGGGGTTCTCCATGGTGTCTCCTCGGGGCGGTCGGCGGTCAGGAGCCGACCGGCTTGTTGGGGAGGTCCTTGCCCTCGGCGAGGAGGCGCAGCGTGCTGATCGAGGGGGTGAAGGCGTAGAGCGCGCCCGTGGTGCGGACGAAGCGCTTCATGTCGACCGTGCCGGAGGTGCCGTCCGCGAGCCCGATCTCGGCCTTGCCGGCGAGGCCGATGACCTTGTCGAGGCCGTTGGGGACGTGCGGGGAGCCGGTCGGGTCGCCGGGAGGGAAGTTCGCGTCGTTGGCCCAGTGCTGCTGGACCAGCTCGAACTGCATTTCCAGCGAGGTGCCGTAGCAGACGAACATCAGCCCGCGGTCCTTGCCGTCGTCCGCGCCGCCCTGGAACTGCGGGCCGTACGGGATGCCCCGGCGCATCAGCCGGTGGCTCTTCGGCTTGTCGTCGCCGACGCCGGCGAAGGCACGCGGGTGGGTGCGGCGGATGTGCGCGACCCAGGGGGTGTGCTTGCCGGTCGGGTCGTTCTTGTAGTCGAAGTCGTTGCGGTCGGAGCCGAGGCCGGTCAGGGCGCCGCACGGCGGGGCGAGCGGCGTGCCGTCCTTCGCGCGGCCGACCAGGCAGGCGCCGAGCCGGTCGGGGTCCATCGTCCCGGTGAAGTTCTTGACGCCCTCCACCACGGCCTTGTTCCAGCCCGCGACGTCCTGGCGCAGCCGGCGCACCACCTGGAGCGAGCCGTTCTTCATCCAGGCGGGCGCCTTCCGGTCGCCCGCCTCGCTCTTGTGGCCGAAGACGAACTCGCCGGGTTCGATCAGCTCGGTCCCGGCGTGGTTGTCGCGGAAGCCCTTGTTCTCCGGGTCCTCCCGGTGGAAGTCCTTCACGCCGGGCTGGGAGATGCCGTCCTTGTAGCCGAAGTGCTCGTGGCCCTTCAGCGGGCCCGTCAGGGTGCGGCCCTGGTCCACGTGGACCCGGGTGATCTGGTGCGCGCTCTCGACCGCGTCGAGGTTCTTCAGCTTCTCCTTCAGCAGCTCCTCGGTGTCCGCGGCGACGATGAGGACGGCGTGCACGACCTTGTCGCCGGTCCCGGCGCCGAACAGCCAGTGCTTGGGGTCGCTCTCGTCGGCGTCCCCGAGGTCCCCGGCCCGTGCGGCCGCGCCCGCGCAGAACGCCGGGAAGCCGCTGAGGTCCTTCTTGACCTGGTCGGGCTTGTCGGCGACGGTCACCAGGCCCTCGAAGGTGAGCGAGACCCCGCAGCGGACGGCCGCGATGGCGGGGTCGCGGCCGAAGGCCCGGCGGGACAGCGAGAACTGCTCGTTGAAGTCCTCGGTCTCGTGCGTGGTCGCGACGGTGTTGAGGATCGCGGAGAGCCAGCCGCGGCCCTTGGCGGCGTCCGGGAAGTGCAGGTAGCGGAAGTCCGTGAAGTCCTTGTTGAACGCGGCCAGGACGTTGCCCTGGATGTCGGTGTCGGTGCGCAGCTTCGGCTGGGGCAGTTGCTCGATGGACGGCACGGCGGTGGGACGGGTGGGGGTCGTGGTCACGCTCGGGCTCCTCGCGGGAGGGGGTGTCAGGCAGAGATGGTCACAAGATGTGACAGGCCTGATACCAAACGTAGCCTCGCCGTCGAGAGTCCTGTCAACCGGAGGTCGGCCTCCCGACGGGTGCGCGCGGTGTCACCGGGCGAGTCGGGCCTGCTGCCGTCCCTGCGGCCCGCCGCCGCACCCGGGGGCGGGGCGACCGCAGGGTTCCGGCTTCGTCGGACGGTCTGCGGCGTCAGGGCGGGGAAGGGCCGCCCGTCGAGCGTCCAGTGGGGGTCCGGGGTGATGCCGAGGGCGGCGTGGACGTGGGCCGCGACGTCGGCGTGACGCGGTTCCGGGGCGGCCGCGCCGGCGGGGATCGCGGGCCCGTCGAGGTGGGGCGTGTCCAGCAGCGGCAGCAGGTCGGGGCGGACACCGTCGATGCCGACGACCAGGACGCGGGGTGTGGCCATGTTCTCGGGTCCTCCGTGAGTCGGGTGCCGAAGGGGGGCGGAGGTGCGGAGGTCAGGTGATCCGGTGCAGCCGGATCAGGCGGCTGGCGTAGTCGCCGGCGGGCAGCCGCAGGTCGATGCCCCGCCGGGTCAGGACGGCGCCGCTGTGGGCGGTGCCCTCGTCGACGTCGAGGTAGCGGGCCGCGGGGTCCAGGGCCGGCAGGGCGAGGCCGGGGGACTGGTGGCCGAACCGGGTCGCGGGGCGCCAGGCGAGGACGGCGTGTTCGCCGCCGTCCTGGGCCGCGTAGTGCACGGCCGTCACTCCGCCGGGGCCGTGCAGGCGGTGCTGGCGGCCGTGCTGGACCAGGGGGCGGATCTCCTTGTAGCGGGCGACGAATGCGGCGGCCTCGTCGAGTTCCTCCTCCGACCAGGCGGTCAGGTCGGCGCCGAGGCCGAGCGCGCCGGCCATGGCGACGTGGAAGCGGAACCGCAGGGGGGTGGTGCGGCCGGTGCTGACGTTGGGGCTGTCGGTCACCCAGGCGGCCATGGCCTGGGCGGGGAAGAGCTGGCTGAACCCGTGCTGGATGCCGATCCGGTCGACCGGGTCGGTGTTGTCGGAGGTCCAGACCTGGTCGGTGCGGGCGAGGATGCCGAGGTCGGCCCGTCCGCCGCCGCCCGCGCAGGCCTCGATGCGCAGGCCGGGATGGTCGGCGCGGAGGCGGTCCATGATCCGGTGGACGGCGCGCGTGTGGTCGATCCAGAGCCGGTCGGGGTCCGGGTCGCCGGCCCAACCGGCCTCGGTGACGACCCGGTTGGCGTCCCACTTGAGCCAGTCGACGTCGTGCTCGCGCACCAGGTGGTCCAGGGTCCGGTGGGCCCAGGCCTCGACGTCGGGGCGGGCGAAGTTCAGCATGAGCTGGTTGCGCAGCTCGGTGGCGTCGCGGGTCGCCGCGTGGACGACCCAGTCGGGACGGGCGCGGTAGAGGTCGCTGTCGCGGTTGACCATCTCCGGCTCCACCCACAGTCCGAAGGCCATGCCCAGGCGGTGCACCTCGTCGGCCAGGGGGCGCAGCCCGTCGGGGAACGCCGCCGGCCGGGGTGTCCAGTCGCCGAGGCCGGCGCGGTCACTGGTGCGGCCGCCGAACCATCCGTCGTCGAGGACGAAGAGTTCGGCGCCCACGCGTGCGGCCAGCCGGGCCAGGTGCAGCTGGCCGGCCTGGTCGACGTCGAATCCGGTGGCCTCCCACGAGTTGTAGACGACGGGCCGGTGGCGTTCGGGGCCGGGAATGACCTCGGTGCGGATGTGGGTGTGCCAGGCGCGGCTGGCGGCGCCGAAGCCGCCGGGGGTGTAGAGGCCGGCGAAGACGGGGGTGTGCAGGTGCTCTCCGGGCCGGAGGGTCCAGCTGATTCCCTCGTGGCCGAAGCCGCCGGTCCAGGTGGTGCGGCCGACCGGGTCGCGGTGCACGGTGACGCGCCAACTCCCGCTCCAGGCCAGGGCGGTGCTCCAGACCTCGCCCTGTTCCTCGTCGGCGGTGCCGTCGTCGAGGGCGAGCCAGGGGCCGGCGTGGTGGCTGGTGACGCCGCGCCGGCTGGTGAGGACGGTCTCGGCGACCGGGAGCCGGTCGCGGTGCAGCTGGAACTCGCTGTTCCAGCCGCCCACGAGGTGGCTGAGCCGGTAGTCGGGCAGTGCCGGCACCGTCCAGGAGGCGGAGTCCAGCCGGTCGACGCCGATCGGGCCGGAGTCGTCGGCGCCGGTGTGGGTGAGTTCCGTCCAGCGCTCGATGACGTCACTGCCGGGGCGGACGCGGTAGCACAGGTCGGCGGCCAGCGGGTAGTGGCGGTCGGCCAGTCGTAGCCGCAGCTCCCCGCCCCGGACCGTGTGCCCGGTGAAGGACCACTGGGCGCCGCGGGTGCCGTCGGCGAACCGCACCTGGAGGCCGGCGGGCCCGAAGCGCGCGCCGGTCTGCGGGGCCAGCTCGTCCGGCGCGGGGTCCGCCTCGAAGCTGCTCGCGGCGGGTGAGGTGGGCGCGGGCAGTCCGTCGAGGGTAGCGGTGTCGATCTCCGCCCCCCAGTGCAGGTGCCGGGGGCTGCCGTCGGCGCCGATGCGTACGGCGTAGACGCTGTTCGGGGTCCGCAGGACCGCCAGCCCTCGGGCGGGGTCGAAGGATACGGATGAGGTCGTGGGAGGCACGGGGGGTCCTGAGGGGGTGTCGGGCGACGCTGGGGGTCGGGCCGGGCCGGAAGGGTCCGCCGTCATGGTGAACGACTCTGGAAGCGCCCGGAGTTGGGCCAGAGCGTAGGACCGTCCTGACGGGAAATCAATACTGGACGAAGTTATTTATTTACCGGTAGGTTGCCGCCGTGTTTCCAAACCACTCGCAGCCGCTGGTCTCCGCTCCGGCCGAAACCGCCATCCTCGCCATGCTGCTGGCCGAGAGCCCGCTCAGCCGGGTGGAGCTGGCCCGTCGGACGGGCCTGTCCTCGACTGCCGTGACCAAGGCCGCGCGGCCGCTCATCGACGACGGCTACCTGCACGAACTCCCCCCGGAGCGCACCGCTCCGGGGGCCGGACGTCCCGTCAACCCGCTCGCCGTCACTCCCGACCGGGAGTTCTTCGTCGGTGTGAAGATCAGTGCCGACACCCTCTTCGGCACGGTCTGCGACCTGCGGGCCCGGATGCGCACCACCGCCGTCCGCCCGCTGGGCGAGCGCGACCCCGCCGCCGTGTGCGCGCTGCTGACCGACCTCGTCGCCGAACTCCTCGACGCGAGACCCGAGTACCGGGCCCGCACCCGGCACCTGGGCATCGCGGTCTCCGGCGACGTGGACCGCCCCAGGGGGCGCGTCCGCTACTCCGTGCTCCCCGGCTGGCACGACGTGCCGCTGGCCGAGACCGTCGCGGCGGCGACCGGCCTGATCGTCACCGTGGAGAACGACGTCAAGGCCCTCACCGCCGCCGAGCACTGGTACGGGGAGGGCATCGGCACCGAGTACTTCGCACTGGTCACCATCGGAGCCGGCATCGGCTCGGGGATCGTCGTCAACGGTGAGCTGGTCACCGGCGCGTACGGCGTCGCCGGCGAGATGGGGCACATCAGCATCGACCCGTCCGGGCCGCGGTGCCACTGCGGCCAGGTCGGCTGCGTCGAGGCCATCGCCTCCAGCGATGCCATCCTCGCCACCGTCCGCCGCGCCACCGGCGACCCGGACCTCGACTTCGACGGTGCCGTGCAGCTCGCCCGCGGCGGGGAACCCGCCGCCCGCGACGCCTTCGCCCGGGCCGGCCACGCGATCGGCACGGGCATCGCCACCCTGGTCAACCTGCTCGGCCCCGAGCGCGTCGTCGTCACCGGCGAAGGACTCGACACCTACGACCTCTTCGGAACGCACATCAAGGAGGCCTACGCCGCCCACTGCTTCAAGGCGGCGGCGAGGTGTCCGCTGACCCTGCGTCCGCTCCCGTGGGAGGAGTGGGCCCGCGGAGCCGCCGTCGTCGGCATCCAGGCCCTGCTTCCCTGAAGGCCTCCGGCCGATCGTCACCACGCCGACCCCTGGCAGCCCGGGATCCACCGACCGCCCGATCCGAGCCTGCGGCACGACCGGTGTCCGCCACCGCCTGCCGGCCGTGAACGCCGGACACCGGCCACGCCGGACGACCACCCCCCAGCCCCACACCCTCAGCCCGAAGGATGCGACGTGAACGCACAGAAATCCCGGCTCAGCCGCAGAGGATTCCTCGGCGGATCCATCCTGTTCGTCGCCGGAGCAGCGGTCGGCTGCACCAGCAACCCGACCGGCGCAGCCTCCGGCGGGGCGAAGACCACCCTGAACGTCTGGTCCCACGCCTACGGCGAGGCCGGCACCCAGCAGGCCCTCACCCGCTACGCGGCCGAGTTCACCAAGGCCAACCCGGACATCGCGGTCAAGATCACCTGGACCCCGGGCGACTACACCGGCAAGCTCAACGCGACCCTGCTCACCGACGCGGCCCCGGACGTCTTCGAGATCGGCGACTTCAACGACAGCCTCGCCTGGCACGGCCAGATAGCCCAACTGGACGACCTCTACGGCAGCGCCAAGTCCGACTTCAACCAGGGCGACCTCGACACGGCGACCGTCGACGGCAAGCTCTACGGCGTCAAGATGATCGACGACGTCATGATGCTCTACTACCGCAAGAGCGCCCTGTCCAAGGCCGGCATCACCCCGCCCGACACCTTCGACGCGCTCGCCGCCGCGGCCAAGGCCCTGACCACCAAGAACACCAAGGGCCTGTTCCTCGGCAACGACGGCCTGGGAGACAGCGCCATCCTGGCGGTGTGGTCCAACGGCGGCGACCTGGTCGCCGACGGCAAGGCCGCCTTCGGCTCCCCGCAGGCCGCCGAGGCCGTGGGCGGCCTCAAGCGCCTGCACGACGACCAGTCCCTGCTCCTCGGCTTCACCACCGACTGGTGGGATCCCGCCGCCCTCACCCAGAACGTCGTCCCGATGCAGTGGGGCGGCCTCTGGTCGATGCCCGCCGTCAAGACCGCGCTCGGCGACGACTTCGGCGTCCTGCCCTGGCCCGCCTACAAGGCCGGCGGCACGCCCGTCGTGCGCGTCGGCGGCTGGACCAGCTGCGTCAACGCCAAGGGCAGGAACGTCGACGCGGCCAAGAAGTTCGTCCAGTGGCTCTGGATCCAGCAGACCGACCTGCAGAAGGACTGGTCGGAGAACTATGGCTTCCACATCCCGCCGCGCAAGTCCGTCGCCGCCACCGCCGACAAGGTCACCCAGGGCGCCGCCAAGGAGACCGTCGACCTGGCCGCCAAGTACGGCCGGCACAACCCCGGCAGTTGGAACACCGCGGTGAGCTCCCTGTTCAGCGCGGCCGCGGCGAAGATCGTCAGCGGGCAGGGCGACGCGTCCCCGCTCCTGGCCGACGCGGCCAGGCAGGCCCAGACCGAGATCGACAAGCAGCGCGCATGACGAAGCCCGCATCCCCGGCCGTGCTTCACGACCGGCGCGCCGGGAGCCGAACGGCCGGGAGCCGGGCGGCCGGGCCGCGGGGCACCGCCCCCACCCGGCGGCCGCGCGCGGACCGGCGTGCCTGGGGAGCATTCGCACTCCTCGCCGGACCGCTGCTGATCGGCCTCGGCGTCTTCAAGTACGTCGCGATCGGCTGGAGCTTCCTGCTCAGCCTCAGCGAGGCCCGCGGCACCATCGCGCTGGGCCACTGGGTCGGCCTGGACAACTACCAGGCACTGCTCTCCGACGCCGTGTTCCGCAGATCGCTCGTCCAGATCCTGCTGTTCACGCTGTTCATCGTGCCGGTGACGTTCGCCGCCTCGCTGGGACTCGCACTGCTGGTGCACCGGATCCGGCGCGGCCGGGCCCTGCTGCGCACCGCCTTCCTGATCCCGGCCGCCGTCTCCTACGTCGCGGCGTCCCTGGTGTGGAAGATGTGCCTGTTCAACGGGCTGCCGGCCGGCATCGCCAACAGCATCGGCGGATGGTTCGGCATGTCCGCCGTCCCGTGGCTGCAGACCACCTCGCCGCCGCTGTACTGGGTCGTCCTCGTCACCCTCCGCCTCTGGCTCCAGGTCGGCTTCTACATGGTGCTCTTCCTGGCCGGCCTCCAGGGCATCCCCAAGGAGATCCACGAGGCCGCCGCACTCGACGGCGCCACCGGCCTGCGCCTGCTGCGCAGGATCACCCTGCCGATGCTGCGCAACACCTCGGTGGCCGTCCTGATGCTGCAGTTCATCGCCGCCTTCCAGGCGTTCGACGAGTTCTACAACCTGTTCAACAGCGGGCTGTCCGGGGCGGCGACCGCCCCGGTCCGGACCCCGCTGGTCTATCTCTACGACACCGCGATGGGCGCCCAGAACTACGGCCTCGGATCGGCCGGAGCCTTCGTGCTCACCGCCGTCATCGTCGGTGCGACCCTGCTCCAGGGCCGGGTCACCGGCTTCGGCAAGGGGGAGGAGTGAGCGGAATGCGACACACGCGAGAGCTGCCGCGGGTACTTCGCCGGTGCGCGCGCGGGGTGCTGGCGGGCCTGCTGACGGCCGTCTTCCTGACGCCCTTCTACCTGATGCTGCGCAACGCGCTGATGGACACGCGGGGCCTGACGTCACCGGACTGGACCTGGTGGCCGTCGACCATGCACTGGGAGAACTTCAGCGGGCTCTTCAGCGACCCCGCCCTGCACATGGGCCAGGCCCTCGGCAACTCGCTGCTGATCGCCGCGATCACCGCCCCGGTGTCGACGGTCCTCGCCTCCGCCGCCGGGTACGCCCTCGCGCGGATACCGGTGCCCGGGCGAGGCGTCCTGCTCGCCCTGGTGGTGGCCACGCTGATGATCCCCGGCTCGGTGACGTTCGTGCCCACCTTCGTCCTCGTGGGCTCCATGGGCGGGGTCAACACGCTGTGGGGGATCATCGCACCCGGGCTGTTCAACCCCTTCGCCGTCCTGCTCTTCCGCAACTTCTACCTCCAGTTCCCCACCGAGATCGAGGAGGCCGGACGCCTGGACGGGCTCGGCTGGCTCGGCCTCTACCGCCGGATCGCGCTTCCGTCGTCCGGGGCGATGCTGGCCTCGCTCGGCGCGCTCGCCTTCATCGACAGCTGGAACTCCTTCCTGTGGCCGCTCGTCATCGGCCAGGACCCGTCGGCGTGGACGGCCCAGATCGCCCTGTCGACCTTCCTCACCTCCCAGACCATCAACCTGCCGGGACTGTTCGCCGGAGCCGTCGTGACCATCGCCCCGCTGGTCGCCATGTTCCTGGTCGCCCAGCGCTACATCGTCGAAGGCATCGCCACCAGCGGACTCAAGGGCTGAGCCGCCCCCGCTCCGCCCCCCTGACTCCGGACCGCCGGTCCGGGCCGCACCATCCGAAGATCCGAGGCCCCACCCCACCCTGGAGGGGAAACCATGAGGTCAGACAGCCCGCCTCCCACCGTCCGAAGCTCCTTCGCCCGAACCCTGCCCGCCGCGGCCGTCGCGGTGGCCCTCGCCCTCGGCGGGACACCCGCTGCCGCCGCAGCGCCCCCCACCACCGCCCCGACCACCGATTCCGCCATGACGGGGGCACAGCTCGCGGCGTCGTGGACCGGTCCGCTCAGCACCCGGGGCCGGTACATCGTCGACGCCAACGGCGACCGCTTCAAGCTGAAGGCCGGCAACTGGGCCGGCGCGCAGGGCACCTGGGAGGGCAGCGGGGACGTCAACGACCCCGCCCACAACCAGGCGGGACAGGTGTCGCACAACATCCCGCTGGGCCTGGACCGGACGCCGATCGCGCAGATCCTGGCCGACTTCCACGGCCTGGGCCTCAACAGCATGCGACTGCCGTTCGCCAACGCGATGATCCACGACACCAGCACCGTGCCGGACGCGGCGGTGGCCGCCAACCCGCAGCTGAAGGGCAAGACCCCGCTGCAGGTCTACGACGCGGTGGTCGCCGCACTGACCGCCGAGGGCTTCGCGGTCATCCTCAACAACCACACCACCAGCTACCGCTTCTGCTGCGGCCTGGACGGCAACGAGCGCTGGAACAGCGGCCAGTCCACCCAGCAGTGGGAGGCGGACTGGCTGTTCATGGTGCAGCGCTACCAGGCGAACAAGCGCGTCGTGGGCGCGGACCTGCGCAACGAGGTCCGCCGCGACACCTGGGACAACCCCAACTGGGGCATGGGCGACAGCCACGACGAGTACGCCGCGTTCGAGGAGGCCGGCAACCGGATCCTCCAGGCCGACCCCGACATGCTGGTCGTCATGGAGGGCATCAACTGGTCCGGGATCCCGACCCCGATCACCTGGCACGAACGACCGATGCTCACCCCGGTGCGCACCCTCTCGAACACGCTGGTCCGTTCGGACAAGCTCGTCTACGCGGCCCACTTCTACGCCTACACCGGGCCCGCCAACACCGGGGCGGAAAGCGGCCCGGGCTCCACCAACGACCCCCGCTACCAGGACTTCACCCCCGAACAGCTCGCCCAGGTCGTCAACGACGAGGCGCTGTTCGTCACCCAGTCCGGCCAGCACTTCACGGCGCCGGTGTGGATCAGCGAGTTCGGCGCGGCCGGCCGCGGCTCGGCCAACGCCAAGGAACAAGCCTGGTTCCACAACTTCACCGACATCCTGGTGAAGAACGACGCCGACTTCGCCCAGTGGCCGGTCGTCGGCTGGAGCGACGCCAACGGCAAGCCGCAGGACAACTGGGCCCTGCTCTCCTACGACGCCACCGGCAAGCGGCTCGGCCTGGGCGACCCCGGCGACTGGCGGGCCGCCGACTGGAACAAGCTGATCAACGCGCCCGGCCTCACCGGCCCGGTCGCACCGGTCGACCACTGGAACATGCTCGACCTCGACTTCGGTGACCAGAACGTCTCCAGCCGCATGCTCGCCCAGGGCGACTGGTCCAACGGCAACCGCAAGGGCAACTGCCCCGACACCGAGCGCCTGGTCGGCCTCGGCCGCAGCGACGGCCGCGGCCTGTGCACCGACGCGGGCCGGCCCGCCGCCGGAGCCGGCGCCTGGGTGACCGTCACCGACGAGCGCTACGTCACCCACGGCGACTGGGCCCCGGGCTACAACAAGCTCCAGTGCCCCGACAACACCTACGCCGTCGGCTACAGCGTCCACGGCAACGCGATGTCCGCCCTGCTCTGCGCGCCCGCCGCGGCTCCGCTGCCGACCACCGGGCGCAACGCCTGGTTCGACCACGGCGACAACCGCCCCGCCACGGGCGGCTCCACCGCCAGCGACTGGGCACCCGGCTACTACAAGGGCCAGTGCGCCGACAACGAGTACCTCGCCGGCGTCGCCTACACCTGGAAGTGGAACCACGGCGGAGTCCCCGACACCCTGCTCTGCCGCCCCCTGAGCTGACCTGACGACCGCCCCGACCGCAAGGAGCACCACGGCAATGCCACGACTGGAGATCGCCGCAGACGGCTTCCGTCTCGACGACCGACCGCTGCGGATCATCTCCGGCGGGCTGCACTACTTCCGCGTCCACCCGGAGCAGTGGGCCGACCGGCTCCGCAAAGCACGTCTGATGGGGCTGAACACGGTCGAGACCTACGTCCCGTGGAACCTCCACGCGCCCCGGCGCGGGGAGTTCCGGCTGGACGCAGGTCTCGACCTGCCCCGGTTCCTCGACCTGGCCGCCGCCGAAGGCCTGTACGTGCTGCTGCGCCCGGGCCCGTACATCTGCGCCGAGTGGGAGGGCGGGGGCCTGCCCTCCTGGCTGCTCGCCGACGAGGACGTCGAACTGCGCAGCCGCGACCCGCGCTACCTGAAGGCGGTCGACGACTACCTCGGCGCCCTGCTGCCGTCCGTCCTCCCTCACCTCTCCACCCGCGGCGGCCCGATCCTCGCCGTCCAGCTGGAGAACGAGTACGGCGCGTACGGCGACGACACCGGCTACCTGGCGGAGCTGGCGCAGATGCTGGACCGGCACGGAGTGGACGTGCCGCTGTTCACCTGCGACCAGCCCTCCGACCTGGCCCGCGGCGGCCTCGACGGCGTCCTGCGCACCGTCAACCTCGGCAGCCGGGTGGACGCCGGGCTCGCCGAACTGCGCACGCAACAGCCGTCCGGGCCGCTGATGTGCAGCGAGTTCTGGATCGGCTGGTTCGACCGCTGGGGCGGCACCCATGTCACCCGCAGCGCGGCCGACGCCGCCGCCGACCTCGACCGGCTGCTCGCGGCCGGTGCCTCGGTCAACATCTACATGTTCCACGGCGGCACCAACTTCGGCCTCACCAACGGCGCCAACGACAAGGGCAGGTACCGTCCCACCGTCACCTCGTACGACTACGACGCGCCGCTGGACGAGGCGGGCGACCCCGGTCCCAAGTATGCCGCCTTCCGTGAGGTCATCGCCAGGTACGCGCCCGTCCCCGAGCAGCCGGTACCCGCCCCCTCGCCCAAACTCGCCCCGGCCGTCGTCGAACTCACCGCCTGCGCAAGCCTCCTGGACCACCGCGAGGGTCTCGGCAGTGCGGTGCACGCCGACCGCCCGCAACTCATGGAGGAGCTCGACCAGTCCTTCGGATTCGTCCTGTACGAGACGGTGCTCCCGGTGGCCGGGCCGGCGGTCCTGCGCATCGCCGAGGTGCGCGACCGCGCCCAGGTCTTCGTCGACGGCCAGCCGGTCGGCGTCCTGGAGCGCGAGAGTCACGAGCGCGCCCTCGCCTTCCACGTGCCCCGCGGCGGTGCGCACCTGGCCGTGCTGGTGGAGAACCAGGGCAGGGTCAACTACGGGCAGGGCATGCACGACCGCAAGGGGCTGCTCGGAGAGGTCACCGTCAACGGCCTGGCCCCGGAGGGCTGGTCCAGCCGGCCGCTGCCCCTCGACGATCTGCGTGGGCTCTCCTTCACCGCGTTCGAGCCCGCCGTTCCCCCGGTCGGCCCGGCCTTCCACCGCGGACACCTCGACCTGGAGCAGCCGGCCGACGGCTTCATCGCCCTGGACGGCTGGACCAAGGGCCAGGTGTGGATCAACGGCTTCGCACTCGGCCGGTACTGGTCCCGAGGCCCGCAGACCACGCTCTACGTCCCCGCGCCGGTCCTGACGGCCGGCCGGAACGAGATCACGGTGCTCGAACTGCACGGCTCGACCACCCGCACCGTGGAACTGCGGGACACTCCCGATCTGGGCCCCACCGAAGACTGAGTCCGACGACGTCGGACCGAGGCCGACGACGCAAGACCGGGGCCGACGACGCCGGACCGAGCCCTACGACGCCCCCGCCTCGGCATCTCCGCCCGGGGCGGGGGCAACCGACGTTCAAGGAGAGCCGGTCCAGCGGGCCGCACCTGCCGATCGGCGGGTGCGGCCCACGGCCCCGATCGTCCAGGTGAGCGGGACGCGACGTCCCACCATGCGGGACGCAGCCGTTCCCTGCTGCCGCAACCCTTGACGCGGCGGCGATGCGGGAAGAGACTCCGAGACGCAGATCCTCTAGCGTGGGCGGGAGAGCCGTGAGGCGAGTGGAGCCGGTGACCGACGGCGTGGCCCACGCCGTCCGGCTGCTCCCGGTGCTGACGCACCGTCGCCACATCGATCTGCAGCGGGTGTGCAGCAGCATGGCCTGAGTGCCGGCTCCCCGCCGTCCGGCGACCAGTCCCGTCCGGCGGCCGCCTCTCCCGTCCGGCGACCACTCCCGTCCGAGCCCACGGGGCGATTGCCTCTCCTGAGACCGCCCTTCACCCCGCTCCTCACCCCGCCTGATCAGTCCGATCAGTCCGATCAGTCGTACGCGCGTCCGCGTACCTCCGACGCCCGGGAGACCCATGTCCTCCTCGTTCCCCTCCGTCGAGCCCTCCCTCCGTGGGCGAATCGGCCACGATGCCCGAAGCGGGTACTACCCCGCGCCCCACCGCTACCGCCTCCACCTCGCGCTCTCCTGTCCGGACGGTCTGCGGATCGCCGTCACCCACAGCCTGCTCGGCCTCGACGACACCCTTCCGGTGACGCTGCTGCCGGCCCTGCCGGACGCGGGTGACGACGGCTACCTCGCGCTGCGACCGCTGTACGAGGCGAGCTCGCATCGTCACCCCGGTCCGGCGACCGCACCGGTGCTCAGCGACGACTGGAGCGGACGGATCGTCAGCACCGACCCCGCCGGGATCCTCACCGACCTGGCCCGGCGGTTCGCCGGACCCGACCTGTACCCGCGTGGCGCCGAGACCGCGATCGAGACGGTCGGACTGCTGTGCGAGCGGAGCATCAACGCCCCGGCCCAGACCGCGGGTCGGACCGACACCGACCCGGCCGCGCGGGGGACGGCCCTGCACGTCCTGATGGACGGGCTGGCCCGGATCGAGCGCCGCCTGGACGACCGGGCCCACCTGCTGGGGGAGGAGCCGACCCTCGCGGACGTACGGCTCTGGGTGACCCTGGTCCAGCTGGACACCGTGCACCGCTGGCACCTCGACGCCGCCGCCGTGCACCGCATCGCCGAGCACACCCGGGTGTGGGCCTACGCCCGCCGACTGGCCGGCCACCCGGCCTTCGGCCGTCACCTCGCCCTGGACGACATCGCCCTCCGCCACCACGCCCGCTGCCAGGGCAGGGAGGGCGCCGGAGCGGCGATGCAGATCGTGGACTGGGCGGAGCACGCCCAGTCGCGGGCGCAGCAGCCCGGCTGAGGGCGGGATCGGGCCCCGGTGGGGGCCCGGTTCGACGGGTGCGGTGGCCGCAGCGGACGCCGAGGGCGTCTCCCGGGCCGGGCCTCACCCGGCCGGCGGCTCCTCGGGGGGCGCGTCCGGCGGCGCGTCGGGGGGCCCGCCGTCCGGATACGCCCGGACGGCGTCGATCAGGTTGCCGAAGACGTTCTCGGGCGGGATCCGCTGCCAGAGCTCGTAGACCTTCAGGGTGTCCACCAGGGCGGAGTCGGGACGCGCGAGGACGAACGTGACGCCGCGCACGGCGAGGAAGTCGAGCAGGCCGTGGAGGCGGATCCCGGCGGAGTAGTCGACGTCGGCGATGCCCGCGGCGTCGAGCACCAGCCAGCGCACCGGATCGGGCGCGTTGTCGACGAGGGCCGTGACCTCGTCGGCGAAGCGGCTCGCGTTCGCGTAGAAGAGCTCCGCGTTGAAACGGAAGACGATCAGGCCGGGCGCGCTCTCGATCCCGGGCCCGGCGGCCGTGTACGTCGGCACGCCCTCGCCGGTGACGCCGACGACGAAGTCCTTGGGCCGGTACTCCCGGCGGACGACCTCGAACAGGGACAGCGCGAGGGCCAGCAGGACGCCCTGCTCGACGCCGATGCCGAACACCGCGAAGGCGGTCACGACGGCCACGACGAACTCGTTGCGGCGCCGGGTGCGGATCTGGCGGAGACCGCGCAGGTCGATGAGGTCGAGGCCCACCAGGAACACGATCGCGGCCAGCGTCGCGAGCGGCATGTCGGCCAGCAGTCCGGTGAAGACCAGCGCGACCAGGAGCGAGACGAGCGCCATCGTGAGGTTGGCGACCTGCGTCCGGCCGCGTTGCTGGTCGAGGATCTCCGTCTTGGTCGGGGAGCCGTTGACGACGAAGGTCCCGCTGAGCCCGGCGGCGATGTTGGCGACCGAAAGGCCGACCAGGTCGCGGTCGACGTCGACGCGGTCGCCGTGGCGGGTCGCGAAGCTGTGCGACGTGGCCGCGCTCTGCGCCAGGATCATGACGAAGCAGGAGACCGCCACGGTGAAGACCGCGGACACGTCGCCGGGGGCCAGCCCGGACGGCAGGCCGAACGGCGGGAGGCCGCCCTCGACGGCACCGACGACCGCGACCCCGTGGCCGGAGGCGTCCGTCGCCGTGGACACGGCGATCAGCACGACCACCGCCACGATGGAACCGGGGAACCGGGGCAGGAACCGTTTGAAGACCACGATGATCACGATGGTGGCGGCGCCGAAGGCGAAGGTGCGCCAGGAGACCTCGTCGAGGCGGGACATCCAGGACCACTGCTGCTGGAACCAGTTGCCGCGGCCGCCGGGGATGCCGAGCAGGTCGGGAATCTGAGCCGTCGACACCTGGACGCCGACACCCGTCAGGAACCCGATCAGCACGGCGGCCGACAGGAAGTCGGCGAGGAAGCCCAGCCGGAGCAGGCGCGCGACGGCCAGGAGGGCGCCCGACAGGAGGGCGGTCAATCCGGCCAGCCCGACCCACTGCGGCGAGCCCGGGACGAGACCGTTCACACCCAGCCCGAGCAGCCCGGCGGAGAGGATCGCCGCGGTGGCGGAGTCCGCGCCGACGACGAGCAGCTTCGACGAGCCCAGCAGGGCGAACGCGACCGCCGGGAGGATCAGTGTGTACAGGCCGGTGACGATGGGCATGCCGGCGATCGAGGTGTACCCCATGACCTCGGGGATCGCGACCGCGGACAGGGCCACCCCGGCGAGCACGTCGCGGCCCAGCCACGCCCGCCGGTACCCGCGCAGCGACACGGGGACGAGCCTCGTCATGCCAGTCACGTGGGCACCTCGACAGCAGCCGGAGAACGCGGACGCTCCCATGGTGGCCGCCGGAGGGCCCCGGTACCGGTATTCGGTCCGAGTCCGCGGTGTCGGCGGCGGTTCCCACTCGGGGCGCGAGTCACCGTCCCCACCCGGGGCGGAGGCACCGTCCCTACTCGGGGCGGTAGGCGGTGAGCAGCAGCGCGATGTCGTCGGAGCGGCGCGGGGAGCGTCGGGCCTTCCGCAGCAGTTGGTCGGCGAGCTCCTCGAGGTCTCCGGCGCGGGCGTGGGCCAGCGAGGCCCGCAGGTCGTCGATGCCCAGATCGATGTCGCTGCCGCGTTCCTCGACGAGGCCGTCGGTGTAGAGGGCGAGGATCGACCCGCGGGGAAGGTCCAGCCGGGTCTCGGGATAGGTGCTGGTGCCGTCGACACCGAGGAGCGGGCCGCCTGCCAGCTCCAGGACGTCCGTGCTGCCGTCGGGGCGGCGCAGCAGGGGCGGGCAGTGCCCGGCGCGGACGGCGTAGGCGCGGTCGGTGCCCGGTTCGACGCGGATGTAGCAGCAGCTGGCGAGCAGTCCGGGATCGAGGTCGACCAGGATCCGGTTGGTGCCGGCCAGGACGGCGCTGGGTGAGTGACCGGCCGTGGCGAAAGCCCTCACCGCGCTGCGCAGTTGGCCCATGGTGCCGGCTGCCGCGATGTTGTGGCCCTCGACGTCCCCGACCACGAGGGCCACCCCGTCACCGGTGGGGATCACGTCGTACCAGTCGCCGCCGATGTCCATCCCGCTGGTGCCGGGCAGGTACCGGCCGGCGGTGCGGATGCCCGGCAGGACGGGCAGGCGGTGGGGGAGGAGCGCGGTCTGCAGGCCGTGGGCGAGCGCGGACTTCGCGTCGTAGAGGCGGGCGCGTTCGAGTGCCTGGGCGATCAGGCCGCTGAGCGCGGTCAGGATGCCGCGGTCCTTGGTGGTGAGGTGGTGGATGTCGTCGAAGCCGAGGATGCAGGCGCCGACGGGACGGTTGGAGGCGATGAGCGGCAGGTAGGCCCAGGCCCCGACGCCCTCCACGGAGTCGGCCGGGAAGGCGTCGACGGGATCCCCCCGGGACTCGATGAACAGGGGCACGCCGAAAGCGGGCGCCTGCGTTCCGGGCAGCGGGGCGTTGAGCGGTCTGCCTTCCAGCCGGTGCAGGAGGCGGTCGTGGTGGCCGGTCCGGAAGCGCAGGTGCAGCCGGCCTTCCTCGATCACGTAGACGGCCAGGTGCTGTCCGCCGAAGGCCGGCAGGAGCTGGTCGGCGACGACCTCGCACACCTCGTCCATGGTGACCGCCTCGGTCAGCGCGCTGCCGAGCTGCATCATGCGGTAGATGGCGCCGAGGCGCGCGGGTGCGGTCCGGGCCGTCGGCCGGCCGGGGGCGGAATGCCCGGGCCCGGGAGGGGGTGGAGCACCGGTCGGTTCCTCGGAGCCCACCGGTGGCCCGGCCGCCGGCGCCGGCGGTTGCGGGGGGCCGGAGGGCACCACTCTGCCGGTCACCCCGTTCGCGTCCGGATGGAGGGAGAAGGCCAGCCACCGGTCCGGCGGGCGGCAGACCAGGAAGGTGGTGGGCTGCTGCGAGACCATCGCGGCCCGGTGCCGGTCCTCGTAGGTGGGATCGGACAGCCAGGGGAGGACGTCCCAGAGGCAGCGCCCGAGCAGCTCCGGGCCGGGCACCCCGAGCAACTGCTCAAGACTGCGATTGGCATAGGTGACCTGGCCGTCCGGGGCGAGGGAGAAGAGCCCGTCCCGGAGCCGTTCCACCGCCGTGACGGCCGCGGCGCCGGCCCCGGCGTCGAGCACGCTCCCGACCAGGTGGGAGCGGACCTCCCTCCCGGGTGCCTCCGGTACGCGACCCCACAGCTCCACGGTGCGGTACCCCTGCGCCGTGCGGACGCGCAGTCGCCGGGCGAGCACCCTCCCGTCCGTGATGGCCGCGCGGGCCGCGGCCCGGAGCGAGAGCCGGTCGCCGGGGTGCAGCCGGGAGGCCAGCGTCTCGGCCCGCCCGTCGAACGCGGCGGGCGCGAGGCCGAAGATCGCGCACAGCTCGTCGTCGGCGACCACGGCCCCGGTGTCGAGCCGCCAGTCGAAGAGGCCGACCCGCACCGCCGGTACGTCGGGAGCCGGGACCTGGAGGGGGACCGTGGTGGCGTCGTACTCGGGGGTGCCTCCGCGGGACCGGAGGTCGGTGAGGGTGGCGCCGAGGTGGTTGGCGATGGTCCGCAGGTGGCGGAGCTGGGCTCTGGACAGCCCCGCGTGCCCGGGTGTCGCCGCCCACACCACCGCCAGTGCCCCCAGGCTCTCCGGCCCCGCCCTGACCGGCACCGACGCCGAGCCGAACCGGTACGGCAGGGCCACCGAGAGCTGGGGATAGCGCCGCATCGTCTCCTCAGCGTCGGCCAGGTGGACCGTCCGGCCCGACCGGTAGGCCACCGCCACCGGAAGAGGGCTGTTGACCGGGATGAGCCACCAGCCGCCGAGCAGGGAGGGCGGTGTGCCGCACGTGGCCGCCAGTACGATCGAGCGGCCGTCCCGGGAGCGGAGGAAGACGCTGCCGGCGTGGGCGGCGCTCTCCCCGACGGCCTTGACCACGGCCGTCACCAGGGCGTCCTCGCATTCCGCCTGCAGACTGCCGGCCGCCGCCGCACCGGCCGCGTGCCCGGGACGGTCGACTCCCGCCGCGGCGCCCGCGTCCGGGCGGGCCGAGGTGGCCCCGGCATGCGGTCCTGCCTGATCCACGGGCTCGTACCGACTCATGCCTTCCGATCTACGTCCGGCCGACGCCGCTGTCAAGGCCGACCGGGTGGGCGGGCCCGTCCTGTCGGCCCCGCCCACCACCGTCGTGCCTGACGGCGTGGCCCCGGCCGACGGGACGAGCGGCGGTGGCGGGGCGGCGGGACGAGCAGCGGTGGCGGGGCGGCGACGGCGGCCCGCCGAGCGGCCCGGATGCCCGTCCGGGGCGGGGCGGCGTGCTGCTCGGGGCTCGGCTCCGGACCGAGCGTCGGTACGGCCGCGTACTGTGGCGCCCGACGGACGGGAGCGGAGCCGGTGCGCAGGGTGGCGCCGGAGACGTTCCGGCTCACGACGGGGGACACCGTCGGGTGGCCTGCCGGAGGGCGCTGCGAGCGAGCGGGTGCTCGCACGTCGTGCACCACGGAGGCCCGGATCGCGGTCGCCCGCCGACCTCGGACGTCACTCGGTGCGCAGCGCCGTGACCGTACGGGCGCGCGCGGCCCGGACGGCGGGCAGCAGCGCGCCGGCGACGGCGATCACCAGGCCGCCTGCGCCGAGCATGACGAGCTCCGCCGCCGGGAAGACGTGGACGGCCGGGCCGGGGAGGTGCAGCCCGGCGTGGTGTCCCATGGCCGGCGCGGTGACTGCGTGCAGGGCGACGCCCGCGAGCAGCCCGATGGCGCCGCCGGCCAGTCCGCCGGGGGTGACCGATGCCATGACCATCGCGACGGTCTGACCGGGCGTCATGCCGAGCGCCTTGGCGATGCCGATCTCACGGACGCGCTCGTGCGTGTCGAGAACGACGGTGTTGAGCACCCCCAGGCCCGCCACCGCGACCAGCATCAGGGTGAGCAGGGCGGTCAGCGTGTCGAGGACGGCGATCACGTCGCTCGACCCCGTGGCCCGGCCGGTTTCGACGGTGGCGCCCAGCGGTGTGAGCTCCGCGCTCAGCCCGTCGAGGTAGCGGGCGACGTCGCTGCCCTGCCGCACGGTGACGTAGTAGCCGCGGGGCACCACGTCGGTGAACGTCGCGGCGTGGGCGAGGACTTCGTTGGTCTGTGCGTGCGGGTCGAAGACCTCGCCGACGATCCGGACGGGGACCGTCCGGCCGTGGTCCTCCAGCCGGACGGTGTCCCCGACCCGCGCGCCGGCCGCGGTCAGGAAGGTGGACGGGGCGACGGCCTCGCCGGGGCTCCGGAACCAGCGTCCGGAGACCATCCGGTAGCCGGCCCCGGAGGCGTCACCGTCGAACGCGAAGACCCTGGTGGTGCCGGCCACGCCCGCGACGGTCACCTCCGTCTGCCCGACGCTGTAGTACGACCCCGTCTCCGCCCGGCCGTTGACCGCCCGTTCGACCGCGGTGGCCAGGGTGGCGGGATCGCTGGTGGGCGACGAGGTGCCGGGCCGGGGGAGAAGGTGTACGGCGACGTCGCCGGAGTCGTGGTTCTTGGCGGCCTGCACCCAGTTCGTCGTGGCGGTGATGCCGACGGCGAAGGTGGTTGCGGCGGTGCCGAACACGATCGCCGCGAGCATCCCGGCCGCCCGCGCGGGGCGTGCGAACGGGAGCGCGAGGCCGAGGGCGAGCGGGCCGGGGAGCGGGAGCCGGGCGGTCAGCCGGGTGACGCGCCTCCCGTGTCCGCCGCGCGTGGTCCGGCCGACGGCGAGTGCGTCGACGGTGCGCAGCCGGCCGGCCCGCAGTGCGACGGCCCACGCGGTGAGAGCCGCCAGGCCGAGCGCGCCCGTCATGACGGCGAGATCGACCCACGGCGCCACGACCGTTCCGGTGGTGCCGTAGACCTGTGCGGTGGCGGAGAGCACCGGGACGGCCAGGGCGTTGCCTGCGACGACGCCCAGCGCGGTGCCGGCCGCCGCCGGGATCAGCGCCTGGCCGACGTAGGAGCGCACCACCTGGGCCGGGGTGAAACCGACGGCCTTGAGGATGCCGATGCGCCGCGTGGCCGTACCGACCGCCCCGGCGACTACCACGCCGACGATCAGCAGCGACATCAGGACGCCGAGCAGGCCGAAGGCGATGAGCAGGGGCACGAACAGCGCGGTGTTGCGGTCGGAGCCCTGCTTGGTGGTGAGCCAGGACTGCGTGCCGCGCAGCGCCCCAGCCGGGGTTGCCGCGGTGAGGGCGGCCCGGTCGGCGGCGATCCGGGCCTCGGTGTCCGCGGCGGCGAAGCGGTAGAGCATCTGGTAGCCGCCGGTGGTGCCGGGGCCGGTCAGCGCGGTGATGCCGGACGGTGCCACCCAGCCGTCGCCGCTGCGGCCGACCGAGCGGGCGAAGCCGACGACGGTGAGCGCGGGACCGCCGGGGAGCCCGGGGAGGCGCAGCACCGTGCCCAGTTCCCCGACGGGGCTGTCGTAGTCGACGGACAGGACGATCTGGCCGGGGCCCGCCGGCCAGCTTCCCCGGAGCAGCGTGACGCGGTCGACCGGGCCGTCCGGGTCGGCCCGGGCGACGATCCGCAGCGGCGGCAGGGACATACCGGCGGGAAGGTCGACGTCCGCCTGCGGGTCGACCGTCGTGGTGCGGAACGGGCCTGCGGCGGCCGTGACGCCGGCCGCCCGGGCGGTCTCCCGGAGCTGTGGCCCGGTGGCCAGGGCGGCGTCGAACTCGGCCGTCAGATGGGCCCCGCGCTGCGCGGCGAAGGCCCGGTCGAAGGGCGCGCCGGAGGCCACCAGCAGTGATCCGCCGAGGACGGACGCCGTCACCGCGATCATCGTGGCCAGCACGATCACCACCGTCTGAACCCTCCGGCGGCGCACGCCCGACCGCACCACCCGTCCGACCCCCTTCACCGGACGACCTCCGTCCGGGTGTCGGTGGCGATCCGGCCGTCCACGATGCTGATGGTGCGGGTCGCGCAGGCGCGCGCCAGCGCCAGGTCGTGGGTGACGGTGACGATGGTCTGGCCGTCCTCGTTCAGCTGGGTGAGCAGGTGTTCGACGTCCTCGCCGGAGGCGGAGTCCAGCGCACCGGTCGGTTCGTCGGCCAGCAGGAGGGCCGGACGGTTCATCAGGGCGCGGGCCACTGCGACCCGCTGGCGCTCCCCTCCTGACAGCCGGGACGGGTGGGCGCGCGCGTGGCGGGCGATCCCGAGCACGTCGAGCAGCTCCGCCGAGCGGCGTCGTGCCTCGGCACGTTCCACTCCGGCCAGGTCGGCCGGGAGCATCACGTTCTCGGTCACCGTCAGGTCGTCCAGCAGGTTGAAGAACTGGAACACCATGCCGACCTTGGCCCGGCGGTAGCGGGCGGCGCCGGCCTCGCCCAGCCGGTCCACCCGGACGCCGTCCACCGTGACCGAGCCCGCGCAGGGCCGGTCCAGGCCGGCGATCAGATTGAGCAGGGTGGACTTGCCGCTGCCGGAGGGTCCGAGGACCGCCACCGACTCCCCGGCCTCCACGGTCAGCGACACGGCGTCCAGGGCCGGCGGCCCCTCGTCGTACCGGCGGCTCACTCCGGTCAACTCGATCACGGGCACGGTCATGGGTCTTCTCCCTCGGTCCGCTGCTGTGTGACGGTGTGAAGCCTGGCGCCGAGGGCCTGCCGGGCACGTCGCTCCGGCGGGGCAATTCGCGTACCGCACCGGGAGCATGCCGCCCGGTGTCATCCTTGCGATGTATCCGAAAGTCGCAGGCGGATGATCACGGGGAAGGATGCGCCGGGACGGCGGGGTCCGCCACAATCGTCCGGTGACGAGGTTCCTCCCACCACGCCCGACCCCACGCGGCGGCCGATGGTCCGACGCGGCGCTGGCGTTGGTCCTGGCGCTGGTGGGCGCCCGGTACGTTCTGATCATCGACGGTCCGGTCGGCTGGTTCGGCCGGCCGCTCCTGGCGCTCCTCGCGCCGCTGCCGCTGGTGCTCCGGCGCCGCTTCCCGCTGGCGGTGCTGTGGGCCGTGCTGGTCCTCGCCGTGCCGGTGGGGCGGCTCTCCGGGGACCTCGGGTACTGGGAAGGGGTCGTCTGCCTGGTGGCGATCCACAGCGCCACCGTGCACTGCGTCCACCGGGCGGCCACCCTGGCGAGTCTGCCGGTGGCGGCGGCCGGGCTGGTGGTGCTGTTCACCGGCGCGAAGCTGCCGGAGTTCCCGAACGGCGTGGTCGCGCTGCTCGTGCTGATCCCGGTGCTCGCGGTGGCGTACGAGATCCGGCAGTGGCGCTGCCGGGTCGACGAGCAGCGGGAACGGCTCCTGGCCCTGGAGCGGGGGCAGGTCGAGGCGCTGAACCGGGCGGTGGAGCACGAACGGGCGCGGATCGCGCGAGAGTTGCACGACGTGGTGACCCACAACGTCGGGGTGATGGTCATTCAGGCGGGTGCCGCCCGCAAGATCATGGACAGCAAGCCCGACCTCGCCCGTGAGGCCCTGCTCGCCGTGGAGAGCGGCGGCCGGGCGGCGATGACCGAACTGCGCCAGGTGATGGGCCTGTTGACCATGGACTCCGACGGCCCCGACGCCGCGGCGGATCTGGTACCCCAGCCCGGCGTGGACCGGCTCGATGCCCTGGTCGACGGCGTCCGGCGGGCCGGACTGCCGGTGGAGCTGACGGTGCTGGGGCCACCGCGCGCGGTGCCGCCGGGGGTCGAACTGGCCGCCTACCGCGTGGTGCAGGAGGCGCTGACCAACACGATCAAGCATGCCGGCGGCGCGACCGCCGAGGTGAGCGTCGAGTACACCGCCGAGCGGCTTCGGGTGGAGATCACCGACACCGGGGGCCGTCCCGGCGCCGCCGCGGCCACCGGCGGCGGACGCGGGCTGATCGGCCTGCGCGAGCGCCTCGCCGTCCACGGCGGCACCCTGGAGACCGGACCGCGTCCGCGCGGTGGCTACCGGGTCCGCGCGCTGATACCCCTGGAGGGCCCGTGACCGAGCCGCTGCGCGTCGTGGTGGCCGATGACCAGGTGCTGGTGCGCACCGGCTTCCGGCTGATCCTGATGTCCGAGGGCATCGAGGTGGTGGCCGAGGCCGCCAACGGTGTCGAGGCCGTCGAAGCCGTCCGCCGCACGAGGCCCGATGTCGTGCTGATGGACATCCGGATGCCGGACATGGACGGCCTGGAGGCCACCCGGCGCATCGTCACGGATGCGACCGACGGGCCCCGGGTGCTCATCCTGACCACCTTCGACCTGGACCACTACGTCTACGCCGCGCTCTCGGCGGGCGCGAGCGGTTTCCTGCTCAAGGACGTCAGCCCGGAGCACCTCACCGCCGCCGTCCACCTGGTGCGCACCGGCGACGCCCTGCTGGCCCCGGCCATCACGCGTCGCCTGGTCGAACGCTTCGCCCGCCGCGACTGCGACACGGCGTCACTGCACCGTTCGCTGGCCGCGCTGACACCCCGGGAGCTGGAGGTCATGGGCCTGCTCGGCCGAGGGCTGAGCAACGCCGAACTGGCGGCCCGGCTCCAGCTCTCGGAGGCGACCGTCAAGACGCACGTCGCCCGTGTCCTGGCCAAGCTCGGCCTCCGGGACCGGGCGCAGGCCGTGGTGGCCGCCTACGAGACCGGACTGGTCAGTGTCGGCGGAGGTGCGAGCGCCCCGTAGCCCTGTCCCACGGGCCCACCGAACGGTGCGGTGGTGGCGCTCGGTGCGGCGGTGGTGCTGGTACGGCGGTGGTGCTGGTACGGCGGTGGTGCTCGGTGCCGCACGGGCGGGGCTGCGGGTGACGCCGGCCGGTCCGGCCCGGAGGTGGTCCGGAGGTGGTCCGGAGGTGACGGCTTCCGGGGTGGCGGCTCAGTGGGTGCGGGCCAGGCCCTCGGCGAGGGGGCCGAACAGCAGGCCCCAGTTGTCCGGGACGGTGTCGATCGCGGCGGCGAGGCAGCCGCGGACGACCGTCCACTCGTCGCGGTGGTGGAGCGGGCCGTGGGTGATGACGGTCTCCAGGCAGTCGTCGACGGTGTCGGCGAAGTCGTCGTCGTCCGGCCCGGGGTAGCCCAGGCGCTCGCAGGCCTGCTCGACGTCGGCAGGCAGGCCGGCATCCTCGTCGAGCTCGGTGACCGCGTCGAGGAGGTAGAGCAGATGGCCGCCCGGCTCCGGGAGTTCGGTGCGCAGGCCGTCGGTGGTGAACGTCCGCTCGGCGTCGTCCTCGACCAGGCCGGAGCCCTCCGCGGCCTCGGCGACCAGCGTGGCCCAGTACGCCGGATCGTGCGGGCCGTCGCTCTGGCGCAGGTGGGCGGCGGCGAACGCGGCCATCGCGTCCGGGTCGTCGATGAGGGGCGAGACGACCAGGTCGCTGCGGTGGTCGAAGCCGAAGAAGTGGCGGCGTCCGTCGAGCGTGAGCGACTCGATGGCGGCGACGTGGCCGACCCGTCCGGGCAACGGCTCGTACCGGCTGGCGGATTCGGTGTTCATGGGGACGACCGTAACGGGGGCCGCCGACAACAGCGGGCGTGGACGGGCGGGTGTGCGGGGCGGCGCAGGGTTGCCCTGTGAAGATCACAGACGGTCGATCCGCCCGCGACGTCCACCCCGAGGCCGTGGGCGACGCCGACCGGGCATTCGACCAACTGCTGTGACGAGCGACGCCTTTGGTACGCCTGGGATCGCGACATGTTGGCCGCCCACCGGGCGCGACGCGGGCGTCGGGCCGGCCGGCGGCGCCGGACGGGTTGGCCGAGTCGAGCACCGGTGCATGCCCGGCGGAACAGGATTCGTGGCTACCCGGGACTGCGACAGCTGAACATCGCTGCTGTCTGCCGGCGGACCAGTGGCCACCGGCAGACAGCCCTCCTGTCGGCTGCGGGCCCTCTGCGGCGGCTCGGCCTGCCGAGGACGACTTCGTGCGAGAGGACCACAACGGCCTCCCCGGCCGCCCTCCGCAGCGCGGGCCCCCTCTCCGGCCCGCCGGATGCTCCGGACAGACGGTGCCTAGCCGAACGTGAACCAGTTGAGGTTGACGAAGTCGGCGCCCTGCCCGCTGGTGAAGGTGAGGTACACGGTGTGCCTGCCGGTGGTCCGGGTGATGTCGGTGGGCACCGTCCGCCAGCTCTGCCAGCCGCCGGTGTTGGCGACGGCGAAGCTGCCGACCGGTGCGGCGGTCGGGCTGTCCAGCCGGACCTGGACCAGGCCGCTGACCCCGGGTGCGGCGCCGGAGGCGACCCGGGCCTGGAACCGGGTCGCGCCGGAGCTGCCGAAGTCCACGCCGGCGTAGCCGAGCCAGTCGCCGTTCGCGATCCAGCCGATGTCCTGGCCGCCGCCGGTGTCGCCGCAGGTCTCCGGTGCGGTGCCGGACTGCGAGCTGTGGGACTCGGCCTGGATGGTGCCGAACGCGCTCGTCCCGCCGCCGGGTTGCGGCGACGGCCCGGGGTCGGCCGGGCCCTGGGCGCCTCCGACGGTGACGGAGAGCAGGGTCGGGCTCGCCGACTGCACCCGGCCCTCGAAGTCCACGCCGGCCGGGTGGACGTCGTCGTACGGGAACGCGTAGCCGAGGTGGTCGGGGTTGGTCGCGTGCAGGATGCGGGCGTAGTGGTTGGTGCGCGCGGCGGTGTAGAAGGCGGCCGGGTTCTCGCCGTCCGGCTGGTGCGGATTCTCCAGCAGGGTGGTGCGGTTGAGCGCGGCGGCGAGCCGGGCGCTCAGGTTGCCCATCAGGTCGTTGCCGGTGGTGAACGGCGCCGAGCTGCAGTTGAAGACGGCGGCGGTGGAGGGCTTGGCGAAGCCGCCGACTCCGGGGAAGGTGAGCACGCCGTTGCTGACCCGGCCGGTGACGGTGCCCCACCCGGCCTGGGTGTCGATCACCAGGTCGGTGCTCTGGTACTTCTGCCACACGGCGGCGAGGTAACCGTCCAGGTAGCCGTTGAACAGCGACGGATCGGCACTGATCGCGGTGTTGGGGCTGAGGATGCGCAGGGTCCGGCCGGCGGAGTCGGGGACGATCAGCCGGGCCCAGTCGCCGCCGTCGCCGGCGGCCTGCGTGCGCAGTGCGTTCGCGGCGGACTCCAGGCCGCCGGCGGGCAGGCCGCGGACGCTCTGCCGTCCCCCGGCGGCGGTCAGGTCGAACGCGATCGGGACGGCGGCGAAGTCGACGTAGCTGATGTTGGCGTACAACTGGTCCGGCCCGTAGGTGAATTCGCAGAACCCGTAGGAGGTGCCGATGTTGGGGTCGCTCGGGTTGCTCACCGAGGGCAGCGCGATGCCCGGGCCAGGGTTGACCAGGAAGACCAGCTCGCGACCGATGGAGAAGTAGATCCGGCCGCTGAAGAGGTAGGGCAGTTGGATCCGCCTCGGGGTGCCGCCGGGTGCACCCAGCGCGATGGCACAGTCGGCGCCGAGCGGCGCGCCGGGGGCGGCGGGGGAGGACGGGTGGTAGAGCGTGCTGCCGTCGGACCGCAGGAAGGCCCAGCTGTTGCCCCGGGCCGGGTCGAGGCCGAGGACGTAGGCGTAAACCGGCTGGGACGACACGGTGTTGACCAGATCGACGTCGAGCCGCTGCGGGGTGGTACTGCCGTCCGCGGTCGGGGACAGGGCGAACAGGGCCGGCGCGGTCAGGGCCGCGACGGAGGCGCCGAGCATGGTCCGGCGAGTGATCACGGGGGCTCCGGAGGTGGTGGGGGCGGGCCGGCAGCGCGGACTGCGCCGCCTGGTCGTCACCCTCCCGTCCGGACCTGGACACGTCAATGCCTGTAACCGTAAGTGGTCCTTAAGGCTGAGTCGGTTGATTTCTTGAAGGGTGAGTCCGACTCAGGCGGTGCCGTCGCACAGCACCGTGGGATGGGATGGCTGGGCGTCCGACTCGTCCGACGGTCCTCGCCGGTGGATCGGCTGGTGGCCCGCGCGGGCGGTCGAGGACGTTCCATCGTTTCAGGTAGTGGAGGGAAGGGGGCGTAGCCATCGACGGCCAAGGGGGTACCGGCGGTCCCTCGCGCATCGCCACGAGGTCCGTGGTTGTCGTTCGTCGATCGAACGGTGCCGGTTTCCGGTCGGCTCTCCACGCGGGGCCCGGCGAGGCGGGCCCGCCCTCCCGCCGGCGGGAAGCCGCCCTCCCGCCGGCGGGAAGCCGTGCGCCCGCCGGCAGGACGACGCGTGCCCGCCCGCAGGACGACGCGCGCCCGGCGGGAAGGGTCAGACGTGCCCCAGGTAGCGGCGGCCCGCTATCTGCTCGAAGATCAGGTTGGTGCGGGTCTGGGCCACCGCCGGGTGGGTGGTGAGGTGGTCGACGACGAAGTCGCGCAGGGCCTCGGGACCGGCGACGCCGACGTGCAGGAGGTAGTCGTCGGAGCCGGCCATGTGGAAGACGGCCAGGACGCCGGGCAGGTCGGGGGCGGTGCTGCGGAAGCTCTCGTTCTGCTCGCGGGTGTGGGCGCGCAGCCGGACCGAGATCATCGCCTGGAGCGGCAGGCCGATGGCCGCCGGGTCGACCTCGGCGCGGTAGCCGCGGATGACGTTGCGTTCCTGGAGGGCGCGGACGCGGGCCAGGCAGGTGGAGGGGGCGATGCCCACCGCCTCGGCGAGGGCGTTGTTCGGGATGCGGGCGTTGTCGGCGAGGGCGCGGATGATCGCCCGGTCCGTGTCGTCGATGGGGGTCCGCCGGTGCTGCGGATTGTTCGGCATGCCCGCCAGGATTCCAGCCGACGCCGTCGATGAGCAAACTCATCCGGGCTTCGACCGAATCTTGTTCGGAGGAGCTTCCCAGAATCGCTGGAGAGTTCCATCCTGGGCGCGGGCGGCGAACGCCCCTCGACCTCCCCACCACGCCCGGAGTGCCCCGCCCATGAGCCCGACCGCCACCTTCGCCGCGCCTGCGACCGCGCCCGCGACCACCGCCGCGACCGCCGTCGACCCGGGCCCGGAGCTGGACGGCGGGGACTTCGTGCTCCCCGCAGCCGGACTGGACGACGCCCAGCGGCTGCGCGCGCTGGACACGGTGGACGAGTACCTGACGCGCAAGCGCAAGCACCTGGTCGGCTACCAGGCGACCCAGGACATGCAGGGCACCGCGCTGGACCTGGCCCGGTTCATGCCGAACAACATCAACAACCTCGGCGACCCGTTCCAGAGCGGCGGCTACAAGCCGAACACCAAGGTCGTCGAGCGCGCCGTCCTCGACTACTACGCGGAGCTGTGGCACGCGAAGCGCCCGCACGACCCCGCCGACCCCGAGTCGTACTGGGGCTACATGCTGTCCATGGGCTCGACCGAGGGCAACATGTACGCGCTCTGGAACGCCCGCGACTACCTCAGCGGCAAGGCGCTGATCCACCCGCCGGCCGCCCCCCGCGACGAGGTGCGCTACGTCCAGGCCGCGCCCGACCGGCACAACCCGAATGCCCACCGCCCGGTGGCCTTCTACTCCGAGGACACCCACTACTCCTTCGCCAAGGCCGTCCGCGTGCTGGCCGTCGAGACCTTCCAGGCCGTCGGCCTGGAGCTGTACCCGGACGAGTGCCCGCTGGTCGACCCGGCCACCGGGCGCCGCGAGTGGCCGGCCGAGGTGCCGTCCCGCCCGGGCCCGTCCGGGTTCTCGTGGGACGGCCCGGGCGAGATCGACGTCGACGCGCTCGCCGTGCTGGTCGAGTTCTTCGCCGCCAAGGGGCACCCGGTCTTCGTCAACCTCAACCTCGGCAGCACCTTCAAGGGCGCCCACGACGACGTCCGGACGGTCTGCGAGCGTCTGCTGCCGATCTTCGAGCGGCACGGCCTGCTGCGGCGCGAGGTGGTGTACGGGACGGACCCGCACACCGGGCAGCCGCTGGTCGACGTGCGCCGCGGCTTCTGGATCCACGTGGACGGCGCGCTCGGCGCGGGCTACGCGCCGTTCCTGCGGATGGCCTCCCAGGACCCGGCTTACGGCTGGACGCCGGAGGCGGAGCTGCCGGAGTTCGACTTCGGGCTGGCCCTGCCCACCGACGGGTCCGGCGAGGTCGACATGGTCTCCTCGATCGCGATGAGCGGCCACAAGTGGGCCGGCGCGCCGTGGCCCTGCGGCATCTACATGACGAAGGTGAAGTACCAGATCTCGCCGCCGTCCCAGCCGGACTACATAGGCGCGCCCGACACCACCTTCGCCGGCTCCCGCAACGGGTTCTCCCCGCTGATCATCTGGGACCACCTGTCCCGCCACTCCTACCAGGACCAGGTCGACCGGATCCGGACCGCGCAGGAGCTCGCCGACTACCTGGAGCGGCGCCTGCTGGCCATGGAGCAGGAGCTCGGCGTCGCCCTCTGGCCGGCCCGCACCCCGGGCGCCGTCACCGTGCGGTTCCGCAAGCCGAGCGCCGAGCTGGTGGCGAAGTGGTCGCTGTCCTCGCAGGACGTGCTGCTCGTCCCGGGCGACGAGTCGACCCGCCGCAGCTACGTGCACGTCTTCGTGATGCCCTCGGTCGACCGCGCGAAGCTGGACGCCCTGCTCGCCGAACTCGCCGAGGACCCCGCCATCCTGGGCTGATCCACCTCTCGGGGCCGCCGATCGGCTGCGCCGTGGAACGCCGAGCCCTCCGTGCGGTCCCCGCCTCGACCGGGGCCGCACGGAGGGCTCGTCGTACGACCCTGATGGCCGGGTGACCCTGATCGCCCGGACGACCGTCCACCGAGGCCGGCCCGCCTCTGGCTGTCGGCGTCGCCGGCCGGGACGACGGCGGCTGCGGGCGGCCGGTGCACGGTGGAACTGACGGGTGATCAGGTGAGCGCCCACCCCGCCCGCCCGCGCCTGCCCCCGTCGGCCTGTGCCGTACCGGTGGATGGTTCGACTTCGAAGCGGACACGGGAAGTTCACGATGCGTCCGGGGAGGCTTTGGTTGGTGCGAGGTCCTGGGTAAGCAGCTCCCGAAAGACTTGGCTGCACAGCATCAGACCTCCGCCGACCCGGAAGGACCTCACGTGGCCAAACGCAAGCTCTTACTCCCTGCCGCCGCGACCAGCGCTCTGCTCGTCTTCTCCGGCTTCACCCTGGACGTCGCGGTGGCGGCACCCGCCCCTGTGGCGGGCGCCACCGCCCCGGCCACGGCCACAGCCACCGCCCCGGCCGATGTTCCCGCCACTGCGGCGACTCTGGCGCCCGCGGCCGACGGCGTGTCAACCGCCACCGTGGCGACCCCGGCCGAGGGGGGCGAGTCCGCCGGGGCCGCCGCGCCCGCCGCCCCCGCCACGCCCACCGGCGCACCCGCGCTGGCGCTGACCTCCTACGACCCGAGGACCGGCGACGCCGTGCTCACCGCGACCGGGAACGCGGCCGGGAACGCGGCCGGGAACGCCGCCGCCACCCCCGGCACCTCGACGGCCGACGTCCAGCCCGGCCGGCTGATCGACAGTCCGCCCACGCCGGCCGCACCGCAGGGCGCCCTGGTCGCCGTCACCGGGGTGAAGGAGGCCTCCGACGGGACGGTCGCCGTCACCACCCGCCCGGCGACCCTCCCGGAACTGCTCGGTGACGCCAACACCAGCCTCAAGGCCCCGGTCGACCCCGCCTCGATCCGGGTCGAGCCGCAGGTCGAGGGCCTCAAGGCGTCCGTCGACATAGGCCCGACCAGCGGCCGGGGCACCATCACGAGCGGTCTCGGCCTGAGCGCCGACGCCACCGTCCCGCTGCCCAACGGCTCCTCGGTCCGGCTGTCCGGCTCGGTCCGGATCGACCCCGCCGTGAGCTTCTCCTACCAGGGCGGCCTCGGCGTCCTCGCGCCCCAGCAGGCCCGGGTCGGCTTCGACCTCGGCGCCCACGCCGACTGGCACGTCAGCGGCACCAACCTCGCTGCCGGAGCCTCCGTCAAGATCCCGCTCGCCAAGCTCGGCGCCAGCCCGGTGGTGATGGTCGGTCCGCTGCCGGTCGTGATCAACCTGAACCTCACGCTGTCCGCAGCCATCAGTGCGGACGGGACGGTGACGATCGACGCCGAGCAGTCGTACGACGGTCACTGGGGCGTGCACTCCGACTACGCCGGCGGCCAGGGCTGGACCACCACCACCGAGCCCGGGACGTCCACCGTCTCCCCGCTGCGCCTCGCGCTCAGCGGCAACGCCTCCGTGCGGACCGGCCTGCTGGCCGAGGGTTCGATAGCCCTCTACGACGCGGTCGGCGTGAAGGCCTCCATCGAGCCCTATCTGCGGACCGCGGTGAACGGCTCGGTCGTCCTCGGCGGCGCGACGCCCAGCGTCAACGGCACGCTCGACCTCTACGGCGGCCTCGACATCGACGGTGCGCTGATGGCCCGCCTCGCCGTCCTCGGGACTCCGGTCCTGGAGAAGGAGCTGCCGTTCCTCGCCTTCCACCGCGAGTGGCCGATCACCTCGCAGAGCGTCGGCCAGGCCCCGACGGGCTCGCCGGTCTGGGCCCAGCTCGACTCCAGCGCGGGCGACGACAACCGCTCCGCCTACCTGAAGACCCGGCCGGACTGGGACCCGGGCGCCCGCAAGGCCTCGTGCCCGGACGGCAGCCGGCTGATCGGGCTCAGCCACGGCAGCGACCGCGGCCTGTGCACCAACGCCACCAGCGCCACCAACGCCACCACGGCCGACCCGTGGGACGCGGGCCACGCGTCCGCCGTCGTGCACGACGAGACGTACGTGACCACCGACTGGGCGTACGGCTACACCAAGGCGCAGTGCCCCGCCGGCCACGTCGCGACCGGGTACAGCCGCAACGGCCGCTCCATCGGAGTCCTGTGCGCCAAGTCGGCTGCTCCGCTGAGTACTTCGGTCCACACGGCCTGGTTCGACAAGGGCGACAACCGGCCGGCGGCGGCCGGCGGCGGTGACTTCGCGTACCGCTACTCGAAGGGGCAGTGCGCCGACGGCGAGTTCGTCACCGGCGTGGCCTACAGCCAGCCCTGGTACGAACTCTGGGCCTCGCGGCCGTACGCGCTGCTCTGCCAGAAGCCCGCCTGACCGGCCTCCGTACCCGTCACGGGAACCCGTCCTGCTCCGGCCTCCGCCCGGAGGCCGGAGCTGGACGGGGCGGAAGCCGGAGCAGGGCGAGCATGCGCGGACCCGGCGCGGGCGAGGGCGGAGCGACGAGGTGATCCGCCACCACATGTCCGTACAACTCGATGCGTTCGCCGGGCGTACAGCGGGCAGTCATGAACGGTCCGCCGGACGGTACCCCGCAGCCGCTGTCCTTGGGGAGGCCGTCCTCCACCCTCATGACATGCAGAGGTCAATCCACCCATGGCAGAGCTGAACCGTCGCCGCTTCCTCCAACTCGCCGGCGCGACCGCCGCGTTCTCGTCGCTGTCGCAGAGCATCGCGCGAGCCGCCTCCATCGCCCCGGCCGGGGGTTCCGGCACCATCCAGGACGTCGAGCACATCGTCGTGCTGATGCAGGAGAACCGTTCGTTCGACCACTACTTCGGAACGATGAAGGGCGTCCGCGGCTTCGGCGACCCCCGCCCGGTGACCCTGCCGAGCGGCAAGTCGGTGTGGCACCAGACGGACGCCGCCAAGAAGGAGGTGCTGCCGTTCCGGCCCCAGGCCAACAACCTGGGGATGCAGTTCATCCAGGACCTGAACCACGACTGGGCCGGTGGCCACAAGGCGTTCAACAACGGCAAGTACGACCAGTGGGTCCCGGCCAAGACGGCCACCACCATGGCGTACCTGACCCGCGACGACATCCCGTTCCACTACGCGCTCGCCGACGCCTTCACCCTCTGCGACGCCTACCACTGCTCGTTCATCGGCTCCACCGACCCCAACCGCTACTACATGTGGACGGGGTACACCGGCAACGACGGCACCGGAGGCGGCCCGGTCCTCGGCAACCAGGAGGCCGGGTACAGCTGGACGACCTACCCCGAGCGGCTGGAGAAGGCCGGGATCTCCTGGAAGATCTACCAGGACGTCGGCGACGGCCTGGACGCGGCCGGCTCGTGGGGCTGGATCGGCGACGCCTACCGCGGCAACTACGGCGACAACTCGCTCCTCTACTTCAACAACTACCGCAACGCCAAGCCCGGCGACCCGCTGTACGACAAGGCCCGCACCGGCACCAACGCCAAGGCGGGCGACGGCCTGTTCGACCTCCTGCGGCGCGACGTCCAGGCCGGCACGCTGCCGCAGGTCTCCTGGATAGCCGCCCCCGAGGCCTTCACCGAACACCCCAACTGGCCGGCGAACTACGGCGCCTGGTACATCTCGCAGGTGCTGGACGCGCTGACCTCCAACCCCGACGTGTGGGCCCGCACCGCGCTGTTCATCACCTACGACGAGAACGACGGCTTCTTCGACCACGTGGTGCCGCCGTTCCCGCCCGCCTCCGCCTCCCAGGGCCTGTCGACCGTGGCGACCACCGCCGACCAGTACGCCGGCAGCATCGGCTACTCCGCGGGGCCGTACGGTCTCGGCCAGCGGGTGCCGATGCTCGTCGTCTCCCCGTGGAGCACCGGCGGCTACGCCTGCTCGGAGACCTTCGACCACACCTCGATCATCCGGTTCATGGAGCGCCGCTTCGGCGTGGCGGAGCCCCACATCTCGCCCTGGCGGCGTGCGATCTGCGGCGATCTGACCTCCGCCTTCGACTTCACCGCGTCCAACGCGACGCCGGCGACGCTGCCCTCCACCGCCGCCTACCTCCCGCCGGACCGCGTCCGGCACCCGGACTACGTGCCCACCCCGCCCGCCACCGGCACCATGCCGAAGCAGGAGCCGGGCGCCAGGCCCACCCGCCCGCTGAAGTACGCGCCGTACGTGGACGGCTCGGCCGACACCGCCACCGGCAAGTACCGCCTCACCTTCAGTGCGGGCAGCTCGGCGGGCGCCCAGTTCCTGGTGACCTCGCCCAACCGCACCGACGGACCGTGGACGTACACCGCGGAGGCGGGCAAGACGATCTCGGACGCGTGGAACACCACGTACTCCAAGGGCGTCACCGACCTGACCGTCCACGGACCCAACGGCTTCCTACGCCGCTTCCGCAACCCCGGTACGACCGCCGGGCCCGAGGTCACCGCCCGCCACAACCCGACCACCGGCAACCTCGACCTGACCTTCACCAACACGGGCGCCGACGCCGTCCTCACGGTGGCCAACGCCTACGGCGGCACGCCGCAGACCGTCACGGTCCGTCGCGGCACCACCCTCGCGTACATCGTCGACCTGAGCGCCTGCCGCCACTGGTACGACGTGACCGTCACCTCCAGCGGCACCGGCGACTTCGTGCGCCGCCTCGCCGGCCACGTCGAGACCGGCGCCCCCGGCCTCTCCGACCCCGGCATCACCACCTACTGACGCCGCCGCCGGGCCGCCCCGGACACCACAGGTGTCAGGGGCGGCCCGCGCGCGGAGAGTGCGGCGCCGGCGACGTTGCGTTGTCGGTGGTCCGGTCCGTCGTCCGGGCGGTACGCGCGGCACCTGAGGGGGCCGCGGCACCTGCAGCGGCTCCCGTGCGAGCTCCGACCCGCGTCGTGTGTCCTCCTCGTGCCCTGCGCGGGACCATGGGCGTATGGCCAAAGACGCGGGCCGCCCTTTCCGGTTGCCCCGGCACCGACCGGGCAGCCGTCGTGGGCGGCGACCTCCACCCCCGGCGCAGCGGGAGCCGTCGCCGCAGAGCCTGCGGTCGATGATGAGCATCCGCAGCGTCGCCGGGCAGATGTTCGTCCTGCAGGTGCTGATCGTGCTGCTGCTGGTGGTGGCGGCCGTCGTCGCGCTGCTGATCCAGTCCCGCAGTGATCGTTACGACGCGGCGCGCGACCGCTCGCTCGCCGCGGCCCAGTCGTTCGCCCACGGCCCCGGTCTGGTGGAGGCGATGCAGGGCCCCGATCCCAGCGCGGTGCTCCAGCCGCTGACCGAATCCGCCCGCATGGCGGCCGGGGTCGACTTCATCGTGGTCACCGACCGGAACGGCATCCGCTACACCCACCCCGATCCCGCGCAGATCGGCAAGCAGTTCGTCGGCACCATCGGGCCGTCGCTGAACGGCGGGGTCACCGTCGAGCAGGTGCACGGCCCGCTTGGCCACGAGTACCAGGTGGTGGTCCCGGTGAAGGATGCCAACGGCGCGGTCGTGGGCATCGTGTCCTCCGGGGTGAAGGTCGCCAACGTGAGCAGTGCGATCAACCGCCAGCTGCCGGTCGTCCTGGGCGCGGGCGCCGTCGCGCTCGGACTGGCCACGGCCGGCACCGCGTTGGTGGGCAGGCGTCTCCTGCGGCAGACCCACGGCCTGGGGCCGGAGGAGATGACCCGCATGTACGAGCACCACGACGCGGTGCTGCACGCGGTGCGCGAGGGCGTGGTCATCGGCAGTGGCGACGGCCGCATCCTGCTCGCCAACGACGAGGCGCGCCTGCTGCTCGACCTGCCCCCCGACGTGGAGGGGCGCGCCGTCAGCGATCTCGGCCTCGCCGCCCGCACGGAGGACCTGCTGCTCTCCGGCCGCGAGGTCACCGACGAGGTACTCCCCGTCGGCGACCGGATGCTGGCCGTCAACAACCGCCCGATCGACAGTGCGGGAGGCCCGTCCGGCAGCGTCACCACCCTGCGCGACTCCACCGAGCTGCGCGCCCTCGCCGGGAGGGCCGAGGTCGCCCGTGGCCGGCTCAGGCTGCTGTACGACGCGAGCATGGCGATCGGTACCACCCTGGACGTCCGGCGCACCGCGGAGGAGCTCGCCGACCTGGCCGCCGCGGAGTTCTGCGACTACGCCACCGTCGACCTCGCCGAAGCGGTCCTGCGCGGCGAGGAGCCGCAGACCCTGGCGGCCGACGCCCCGGTGGTGCTGCGGAGGGTGGCGCTCAGCGGCGTTCCCGACGACTCGCCGCTGTACCGCCAGGGGACGCTGGTCCGGTGGGCCGGGAGCACCCCGCAGGCGGAGGGCTTCGTCAGCGGGCGGTCCGCGCTGGTCCCCGAGCTGGCGGCCGACGCCGGCTGGCGCAAGCAGGACGCCGAGCGGACGCAGGCGGTGCTGGAGTACGGCCTGGTGTCGCTGATCGCCGTCCCGCTGACGGCGCGGGGTGTGCTGACGGGCGTCGCCTGCTTCTGGCGCGGCCGGGACAGGGGCCCGTTCGAGGAGGACGACCTGTCCCTCGCCGAGGAGCTGGCCGCCCGGGCCGCCGTGTCCGTCGACAACGCCCGCCGCTACACGCGCGAGCACACGATGGCCGTCACCCTGCAGCACAGCCTGTTGCCGCGCGCGGTGCCCGAGCAGAGCGCCGTCGACATCGCCTTCCGCTACCTGCCCGCGCAGGCGGGCGTGGGCGGCGACTGGTTCGACGTGATCCCGCTGCCGGGCGCCCGGGTCGCGCTCGTCGTCGGCGACGTGGTCGGCCACGGCCTGCACGCGGCGGCGACGATGGGCCGCCTGCGCACCGCGGTCCAGAACTTCTCCGCCCTCGACCTGCCGCCGGACGAGCTCCTCGGACACCTGGACGAACTGGTCGCCCACATCGACCAGGAGACGGCCGCAGCCGGGGGCGAGCCCGCGATCACCGGCGCCACCTGCCTCTACGCGATCTACGACCCCAGCACCGCCACCTGTGCCCTGGCCCGGGCCGGGCATCCGCCGCCGGTCGTGGTCCACCCGGACGGCACGGTGGAGCTGCTCGACCTCCCCGCCGGTCCGCCGCTCGGTCTGGGCGGGCTGCCCTTCGAGGCCGCGGAGGTGCGGCTGCCACGGGCCAGCAGCCTCGTCCTCTACACCGACGGCCTCGTCGAGGACCGTACCCGCGACATCGGCGTCGGCCTGGACGTCCTGACGTCGGTCCTCGCCCGCCCCGGCCGATCGCCGCAGGAGACCTGCGAGGCCGTGCTCGACGCCCTGCTGCCCGAACGCCAGACCGACGACATCGCCCTGCTCGTCGCCCGTACCCGCGTGCTGGAGCCCGACCGGACCGTCGCGTGGGAGGTGGCCTCGAACCCCGAGGCCGTGGCCCGGGCCCGTGCCGAGGCCACCCGCCGGCTCACGGAGTGGGGCCTCGACGAGGCCGTCTTCGTCACCGAGCTGGTGCTCAGCGAGCTGGTGACCAACGCCATCCGCTATGCGACCGGACCGATCAAGGTACGGCTGCTGTACGACCGCGCGCTGATCTGCGAGGTCTCCGACACCAGCAGTACCGCCCCGCACCTGCGCTACGCCGTCGCGGAGGACGAGGGCGGCCGCGGTCTGTTCCTCGTCGCCCGCCTCACCGAACGCTGGGGCGTCCGGTACACCTCGGAGGGCAAGATCATCTGGGCCGAGCAGCCGCTCCCGCCGGGCGCCCCGTCGGCCGGGCCCCCGGACGCCGTGCAGACCGGGCCCGTGGACTGGTAGCGGCCCTCCCCGGGCGGGGCCGCCGACGGCGCCACCGCCGAAGCGCCGGACGCGCCCGGCGACCGGATCGGCGGCCACCCGTGGCGGGCCGTGCCCGGCACCTGCACGGGCCGTGTCCGACACCTACACGGGCCGTGCTCGACACCCGCCCGCGGGATCTTCATCGGACGATCCGATGAACGGGCCGATCCCCATCCGTGTGACGACTCGTCGGGAACCAGTAAATGTACGAACCGATCGCCCCGCGGCGCGCTATCTTCGGACCGGTTTTCCCGGTCGGCGCGCCATGCGGCAGGTCTGAAGGCGGTGAAGCTTGGCCGAATGCGTCAGGATTTCAGAACGGCTTGCGTTGCCACGGGACTCGGACGGCCCGATCGTCGCCTCGGCGCGGCGGAGCTACGAGTACGCCGTCCACGTGTGCCACGACGAGCAGGGCGCCGTGGACCGGCTGTGCTCGGAGATCGGCGGCCGGCGGGTGGCGTTGATCACCGACGACTCGGTGGCGCTGCTGCACGCCCGGCGGCTCGCCGACCGCCTCACCGACGCGGGGCTGACGGTGGCGATGACCTCCTTCCCCGCCGGGGAGAACAGCAAGAGCCTGGCAACGGCGGCCCGGCTGCTGGACTGGCTGGCGGGCAGCGCGCTGGCCCGCCGGGACGTGGTCCTGGCCGTGGGCGGAGGCGTGGTGATCGACACCGTCGGCTGGGTGGCGAGCGCCTACATGCGGGGCGTGCCCTACATCAACGTGCCCACCACGCTGTTGGCCCACGTCGACGCGGCACTGGGCGGCAAGGTCGCCGTCGACCACGCCTCGGCGAAGAACCTGATCGGTTCGTTCTACCAGCCCTCGGCGGTCGTCTCGAACGTCGGCTACCTGCGCACGCTGGACCGCCGCCACCTGAGGGCGGGGCTCGCCGAGGCGATCAAGAAGGGGGTCATCGCCTCGCCCGAGCTGTTCGAGCTCATCGAGCAGCGGCACGCCGACCTCCTCAGCGCCGACCCGGTGGCAACCGCACGGCTGGTGCACGGCGCGAGCGTGATCAAGTGCCGGCTGATCGCCAAGGACCCGTACGAGGAGGACCTGCGGAGACCGCTGAACTTCGGCCACACCGTCGGCCACGCCGTGGAGACCGTCGCCGGGTACGGGCACGTGCTGCACGGCGAGGCGGTCGCGTACGGAATGGCCTGCGCCTCCCGGATCGCCCGGAGCCGTGGGCTGCTGGCCCCGGCGCTGCTGCGGCGGATCACCGGGCTCCTCCGGGAGGTCGGCCTGCCCGTCGTGATCTCCGACCTCCCGGCCCGGGTCGATCCGGTCGAGACGCTGAACGCCCTGGGCCAGATCCGCAAGATCCGCGACGGGCACATCCGCTTCGTCCTCCCCGTGGAGCTCGGTGAGACGGTGGTCGCCGACGACGTGACCGACGAGGAGATCCACCGGGCGCTGATCGCCGAGGCGGACGCCCCCGGGGGGCCGGATGACTGAGTGGGACGTCGTCGTGGTGGGCGGGGTCGGCGTGGACACCATCGTCCGGGTGCCGCGGCTTCCGTTGCCCGAGCGGGAGACGATCAAGGTGCCGCCCATCCGGCGGTACGTCGGGCACACCGGCAACGGCGTGGCGCTGGGCTGCCACTCCCTCGGCCTGCGGACGCACTTCGCGGACGTGATCGGCGACGATCCCGAGGGCCGGCTCGTGCTGGCCCACTACGCGGAGGCCGGGCTGTCCTTCACCCACCGGATCCACCCCAGCGGCACCCGGCGCAGTGTCAACCTGGTGGATCCGCAGGGCGTGAGGATCTCGCTCTACGACGGCCGTCATCCGCCGGGCATGACGGTGAGCCCGGACCTCTACCGGGAAGCCCTGGGCCGCACCCGGCACGCACACCTCTCACTCGTCGACTGGGCGCGGCACGCGCTGGCGGACGCGGTCGACGCGGGGCTGTCCACCTCCACCGATCTGCACAACTGGGACGGGCGGGACGAGTACCGGGAGGACTTCGCCTACGGTGCCGACCTGGTGTTCCTCTCCTCCGGAGCCATCGGCGACCGGATCGAGGAGGTCTCCGACGCCATCCTGGGCCGGGGCCGGGCCAAGGCCGTGGTCGTCATGGCGGGCGGCCGCGGGAGCTATCTGAAGCTGCCCGGTCAGCCGGTGCGGCACGTGCCACCGGTCGCGGTGCCCGCGGCGGAGGTCGTGGACACCAACGGCGCCGGCGACAGTTACGTGGCCGGGTTCCTCCACGGCTGGCTGTCCGGGCGGGACTGGGAGACGTGCACTAGGGCGGGCTCGCTGGCCGGGGCGCACGCCGTCCGCTCGGCCGGCACGCACACCTCGTTCATCACCTCGGAGGAACTGAACCGTGCCCTGGATCGATCCGGCTGACCGCCAGCCCCTCGCGGTCGGCCGTCAGCTGCTCGTCGGCCAGCACGATGCTGTCCCGTACGGTCACGCCCCGGGCCACCGTCGCGCCGGGAAGCACCACCGAGCGGAGCACGCGCGCCCCCCGTTCGATCCGGCAGCCCGGGTGCAGCACGCTCTGCTCGACCACCGCGTCCCCGGGGGGTTCCGTGCCGAGCAGGCTTCCCGACGCCGGCACGAAGCGCGGTGCGGCCCCGCGCAGGGTGCGGGGGAGCGTCCCGGGCGGGATCGGGTACGGCCGCCGCAGCAGTTTCAGCTGCTCGGCGTGGTAGCGGTCGACGGTGCCGATGTCCGCCCAGTAGCCGGCGACCGGAAACGCCCGGACCGGGCGGCCCTGCGCGATCATGCGGGGCAGCACGTCACGGCTGATGTCGTGCTGCCAGTGGTCGTCACCGCCGGCCGCCAGTTCGTGCAGCACCTCCTGGAGGGCGTCGATGCGGAACAGGCAGAAGGCCGTGAAGACGAGGTCCGAGGTCGGGTCCGACGGCTTCTCGACGAGTGCGCGCACGTGCAGCCCGGCGTCCACCTCGACCATTCCGAACAACTTCACGTACCTGCGCTCGACGCGCTGGACGCCGATGGTGCAGTGCGCCCCCGACGCACGGTGTGCGGCCACCATCGGCCGGTAGTCGAAGACGTAGACGTGGTCGGCGTGCTGGACGAGCAGGTCGCGCGCGCCCGGTGCGAAGAGGTGCTCCGCGTTGGCCAGGAGCGCGTCCGCGGTGCCGCGTTCGGCCGGGCGCTCCGGCAGGGGGCGGCCGGGAGCCGGTCCGCCGCCGCCGCGGACCAGCCGGTCGTGGGGGCCGAAGTGCAGCCGGGTGCCCGGGTGGCCGTCCCAGTGCGCGAGCACATGACGCACCAGGTCGGACTCGCGGTGCAGGGAGAGCAGCACGACCTCGGGCAGCCCGGAGCGGACGGCGTTCGCCAGGCTGAAGTCGACCAGTCGGCAGGACGCCGCGTACGGGACGAGCGGTTTGCACGTCCTCGCGGTCAGCGGTCCCATGCGTTCGCCCACGCCGCCCGCCAGGAGGGCGCCGCGCACTCCGTCCGTGCTCACCACGTCCTCCCCTGGGCCGCGGTCTCCGGCAGCAGCCCCCGTAGCACCGCCAGGGAGTTCGCCACGCCCTGTTCCGTCGGCAGGAGCGCGTCCTCGTGCTCCACGTAGACCACCCCGCGGTAGCCCTCGTCGAGCAGCGCCGCCACCACCGAGTGCCAGGGCAGTTCACCGGAGCCGAGCGCGCGGAAGCGGATCGCGGGCCCCGGACCGTAGCGGGCCCAGCCGGCCCCCTGCGGATTCCTCGGGTCGCGCCACAGTTCGAGGTCCTTGGCGTGCACGGCGGCCACGCGGCCGCCCCAGCCCCGCACGGCGGCCACCGGGTCGTGGCCCACCGCGGCGAGGTTCGCCGGGTCGAGGCAGAGCCGTACCGCGGGGACGGCGGTGAGCAGCGCCCTCGCGCTCGCCGGGTCGTAGACCACCTGCTTCGGGTGCGGCTCCACCAGGACCTGCACACCCAGACGGTCGGCCAGTTCGAGCACCGGCGCCGCCGCCCGCGCCCACGCCTCGATGTTGTCCTGCCAGCTCACCCCGCTGCCCCACCACGACAGCCAGCGGCCGAGGTCCGGAACCCCCAGCATCAGCCTGGCCTGCGGGGCGCCGACTCCGGCCGCCAGCCGGACGGTGCCGAGCGCGGCCCGCAGTCCGTACGCCCGCTTGGCCTCGGCCGGGCCCGCCAGCACCGCATCGGTGTGGGGGCCGTGCGGTCCGAGCAGGACCTGCGTGTCACGGCTGTTGCTGACGCAACCCACCTCGATCCCGGCCGTGCCGAGCGCCGCCCGCACCGTGCGGTGGTGGCCCGGATCGTCCAGACGGTCGGCGTCGACCAGCCGGAACGCGCGGTCGGCCGGCAGGTCGACCACGCTGACGCCGCTCCGGGCGGCGACCCGCAGCGCCTCCTCCAGGCCGAGGGGTGCGAGCGCCGCCAGGCACAGCCCCAGGGTGATCGGTCCGTGCGTCATCGCGTCTCTCCTCCGCCCAGCGGTCTCTGCCACACCCAGCGCCCGGCCAGGGACGCGGGCGGGCCGTGCTCGTGCGCGCGCAGGGCCGCGAGCACCGCGCGGACCGGGTCGTCGACGACCACGGGCGGGCGGTCGGCGCCGAGCTCGGTCACGATCCGCCGGCGCAACGCCTCGGCGAAGGCCGGGCAGCCGTGGAAGACCCCGCCTCCGAGGGCCGCCGACCAGCCGTCCGTCAGCCCCGCCGCGTCGCGGACCGCGCGCACCCCGCGGACGAGTTCCCCGAGCGCGGTGCGCACCACCCGGGCCGCCACGGCGTCGCCGTCCAGCCAGCAGCGGCAGACGACGGCGCAGAGCGCGGCCACCGCGGCCTTGGGAAAGGGCTCGGTGGCGAGCCGGCGGGCCAGCTCGGGCACCGGGGACCCGGTGTGTTCGGCCAGTGCCCGGCCGAGCGCCGTCGGCGTGCCCCGGCCGTCGGCACCCCGGACGGCCGCCCGCAGGCCGTCCAGGCCGAGGGCGAACGCGCTGCCCTCGTCGCTGCCCAGGTACTCGCAGCCGCCGGCCGAGGCGGGCGGGCGGATCCCGTCGCTCGCGAGGAAGCCCGAACCCGTCCCGCAGACCACGGCCACGCCCCTTCCCCCGAGCGGGGGAGCGAGGAGCAGCGGGACGATGTCCCGCGAGATCACCAGGGTGCCGGTGAGGCCGGACCGTTCCGCCAGACGGGCCAGCCGATCGAGCTCGCGCTGCGGCTCGTCGGCGTCGACCGCGGCGGTCGCCAGCCAGCCGGTCGACCGCCCGCCGCCCAGACGGCGGGCGATGGCGCGCAGCAGCCCGAGCAGGGCGTGGTCGGCGGCCTGGTCCCCGACCGAAGCGGGGTTCACCGAGCCCTCCCGCCACCGGGTCCCGTCGTCCAGTAGTGCCGTGGTGCAGCTGCCCCCGGCGTCGATCACCCAGTTCCTCACCGTTCGCACCTGCATGGTCGCTCTCCGTCGGTCCTTGGGGCTCACGCTAACCGGATCGGCCCGGCAGGTCCTGTCGACGGTGGCGGGACGCCCTCTGAGCGGACGGAACGCCTGTGCGGCGAAGTGGCGGAGTGCTCGGACTGCTGGCGCCGGCCGTCAGCTGGGGTCTGTTCTGGGGTGCCTGGGCCGCGCTGCTCCCCGGGATCAAGGCGGAACTCTCGCTGAGCGACCAGCAGCTCGGACTGTCCCTGTTCGCGATCCCCGTCGCCGCGGTGCCGGCGATGCTGCTCACCGGGCCGCTGGCCCACCGGCTGGCGCAGTACACCCTGCCCGTGGTCACGGCGCTCTTCGGCGTGGGCGTTCTGCTGGTGGGGCTCGCCGGGTCGCAGGCCGCCTTCGTCGGCGCCCTGCTGCTGCTCGGGGCGTCGAGCGGCGGCGTCGAGGTGGGGCTCAACGCGACGCTGGGCGCCCAGGAGGCCAGGGACGGCCGGCGGCTGTTCAACAAGGTGCACGCGGCGACCCCGTTGGCGATGGTGGTCGCCGCGCCCGCCGCCGGCCTGGCGCGCTACCTCGGCGCCTCCCCGGGAGCGGTGCTGACGGCGGTCTCGGTGCTGGTCGGCCTGAGCGCGGTCCTCGCGATCGACCGGCGCGGCTGGGAGGAGCCGCCGCCCGCCGCGGACCGGCGTCGGCAGATGACCGGGCTCCTGCTGGCACTCGGGGCGGTGGGCGCCGTCGCGCTCCTGATGGAGAACAGCGTGGAGCAGTGGGGTGCGATCCACCTGGTGCAGCAGCTCGGCGCGGGCCCGCTGCTCGCGAGCCTCGGACCGGCGGCCTACATGGCCGGACTGTCCGCGGGGCGCATGCTCGCCCAGTGGCAGGGGGCGAGACTGTCGGACGGCACGCTGGTCTCGGTCGGGGGAGCCGTCGGCGGAGCCGGTCTCGCCGTCGGCGCGGCCGCCTGGAACGTGCCGTGGGCCGTGGCGGGCTACGTGGTCGCCGGGTGCGGACTGGCGCCCGTGGTGCCCACACTGCTCTCGGCGGTCGGACGCAGCGTCGAGCCCGGGCGGCGCGCACGGACGATCTCCGCCGTGACGACCGTGTCCTATGCCGGATTCCTGGTCAGTCCGCCGCTGGTCGGCACCCTCGCCGGCGCGGTCGGCCTGTCCGCGGCGCTCGCCGCGGTGGCGCTCGGCGGGGTGTTCGTGGCGGCGGGTGGCCGGCTGCTGGGCCGGCTCCCGGCAGGCCCGACTGGAGGAGACGCATGACAGGCAACCGGCTTCCGGCAGGCGACCGGCTTCGCGTCCTGGTCGTCGGCGCGGGCTACCTCGCCGGCCGGGTGGGCGAGCGGCTCGGCGCGCTCGGGCACGCCGTCACCCTCAGCTCGCGCCGCCGGCCCGCCACGGCGCAGGCCCGGCGGCTCGGCTGGCATCCCGTCGACGTGGGGGACCGCCGTTCCGTCCACGCGCTCTTCGCCGCGACCGCACCGGACGCCGTCGTCGTCGCCCACGGCCCGTCCGACATCACCTGGTGCGAGGCCAATCCCGGGCAGGCGATGGCCGCCCACCGCGGCGGCGCCCGGTACCTGGCGGAGGCGCTCGGGAGCCGCAGGGCGCTGCTGATCTCCACCGACAACGTCTTCCCCGGGAGCAGGAGCAGCTACGGCGAGTCCGACCGCGCCGAGCCCGCCAACGCGTACGGCCGCGCGAAACTCGCCGCCGAGGACACGCTGCTGGCCACCGGCGACGTCCTCGTCCTGAGGGTGAGCCTCGTCTACGGTTGGGACCGCGACGGTCTGCGGCCGAACTTCTTCACCACCTGTGCGCAGCAGTTGAGCAGGAGCCGGCCGGTGGCCGTACCGGACGACCACTGGAACAGCCCGGTGCTGATCGACGACGTCGCCGAGTGGACCACCGCCCTGCTCGGGTCCGCGCACACCGGCGTCGTCCACCTCGGCGGGCCGAGGAGGGTGAGCAGGCTCGCCTGGGCGCGGCACATCGCCGCGTGCTGCGGCCGGGACCCGGCCCTGGTCCGCACCCTGCCGAAGCACAGCACCGTGTACGCGTGCCGTCCGCGCAACGCCTGCCTGCACAGCGAGCGCGCCGCGCACCTGCCCGAACTCGCGGGGCTTGACCCGGTGGACGTGCTCGAAGCCAGCAACAGGCTCATCGCCCAGGAAGAGGAGAGCCGATGACGGAGCATCAGATCTATCTGGCCAGCAAGCGGGCCGCGGTGACCTACGCACCCGACCCCGGCACCGGCGAGTTGCGTCCCTGGCTCGCACCGGGCGGCACGGGGAACGTGGTCGCCGAGCAGGCGGGGGTGCTCGACGTGTCCTGGATCGCCAGCGCCGACACGGACGACGACCACCGGGCCGCCGCCGAGAACCCGGACGGCATCGGACTCGGCCTCGGCTCCGGCCGGCGGATCCGCGTCCAGTTGCTGCGCCACGACCGCAGGACCTTCGAGGTGGTGCAGAACCTCTTCACCGCCGAACTGCTCTGGGCGGCCAACAACCACGGCTGGGACTCCTGGACGACGCCCACCTTCGACCGCGGGACGTACCGGGCGATGGAGTGCTTCGACGAGTTCACCCGCGACTTCGCGGACGCGCTGCTGAAGAGCTCGGCCGGTTCGCCGGAGCCGCTGTACCTGGTGCACGACTACCAGCTCGTCGGCGTCCCGCGGAGGCTGCGCGAACAGCGGCCCGACGCGCCGATCCTGATGTTCGTCCACATTCCGTGGCCGTCGCCGGACTACTGGCGCGTGCTGCCGAAGCGCCTCCGGGTCGGCCTGCTGGAGGGCATGCTGCCCGCGACCACGATCGGGTTCTTCGCCGACCGGTGGTGCCGCAACTTCCTCGACTGCGTCGCCGACCTGATCCCCGACGCCGAGGTCGACCGGGAGCGCGGCCTCGTCCGCCGCCGGGGCGTCGTCACCCGTGTCCGGACCATGCCGCTCGGCTACAGTCCGCTGACCCTCGCCGGCCGCACCCCCGGGCTTCCGGACGACATCGCCGCCTGGGTGGGCGACCGACCGCTGGTCGTGCACAGCGGACGGACCGACCCGATCAAGAACGCCGAGCGCGCCGTGCGGGCGTTCGGGCTGGCGGTGCGCTCCGACCCGAGGCTGCGCGGCACCAGGATGCTGGTCCGGATGAACCCGAACCGGCTCTACGTCGGGGCCAACGCCGACTACGTCCGCCGGGTGGAGGCGGCCATCGCGGAGGTCAACGCCGATCTGGGCGCGGACACCGTGCGCCGGCACTGCGACAACCACGTCGAGCACACCCTCGGCAGCTTCCGGCGCGCCGACCTGCTGGTGTTCAACTCCACGGTCGACGGGCAGAACCTGAGCGCCTTCGAGGCGCCGCTGGTCAACGAGCGCGACGCCGACGTGGTGCTGTCCGAGACGTGCGGCGCGGCCGAGGTGCTCGGCGACGTCTGCCGCACCGTCAACCCGTTCGACCTGGTCGAGCAGGCCGAGGCCATCGCCGCCGCCCTGACCGCCCCGGCCGCGCTGCGGGCCGAGGCCGCCGGGCGCCGCCGTGAGGCCGCCGAGCCGTGGACCCTGGAGGCCTGGGTGCGCTCGCAGCTCGACGCCCTGGACGCCGATTCGCGGGGCCGTCATGAGTGAGGTCGCGGCCGACCCCCGGCAGGTGGCGCAGTACCGGCTCGGTGACGCCGTGCTGGTCCGGGGCGAGGGCGTGCGCTGCTGGGACGATGCGGGCCGGGAGTACCTCGACTGCGTCTCGGGCACGTTCAACCTGCTGCTGGGCCACGGCCATCCGGAGGTGGTCGCCGCGATCCGGGCCCAGTCGGAGGAGCTGCTGTTCGCGGGCTCCTCGTTCCAGACCGAGGCGACCAACCGGGTGATGCGGGAGCTGGTCAGGATCAGCCCCGCCAATCTGACCCGGGTGAACCTGCGCAGCTCGGGCGGCTCCACGGCGAACGAGGGCGCGGTCAAGATCGCCCAGCACCACACCGGGCGGCGCGACGTGATCGTGCCGTTCCGCGGCCACGTGGGCCAGACGCTCGCCGCGGCGGGCCTCAACGGCACCAGCAGGATGCGGGCGCCCTTCCCGTACCGGTTCCCCGGCGGGGTGCAGGTTCCCGGGCCGTACTGCTTCCGCTGCTTCTACCGGCAGACGCCGGACGTGTGCGGGATGCTGTGCGTGCAGCGGATCGAGGACTTCATCGACTACGCCAGTTCCGGCAGCGTGGCCTGTGTGATCATGGAACCGATCAGCGGAGCGGGTGGCAACGTCGTCCCGCCACCGGGCTACCTCCAGGAGCTGAAGGCGTTCTGCGACGCCCGTGAGATCGTCCTGATCTTCGACGAGATCCAGACCGGGTTCGGCCGCACCGGTGAGATGTTCGCCGCCGACCACTTCGGTGTGCAGCCGCACGTCATGACCCTCGCCAAGGGACTGACCGGCAGCGGCCTTCCGCTCGCCGCGATCCTGACCGAGGAGCGGATGGCCGACTGGGACCGCTCGTTGCACGGCTTCACCTACGGCGGGCACAACCTGTCGGCGGCCGCGGCGGTGAAGACCCTGGAGATCGTGCAGCGGCCCGGCTTCCTGGAGAACGTCCGCGCCAGCGGGGCCGTCCTGCTCGACCGCCTGCGCGGGCTGCAACAGGACCACCCGGTCATCGGCGACGTCCGCGGCCTCGGCCTGATGCTGGGGGTGGAGCTGGTGGAACCCGACGGCGGCAAGGCCGTCGCGCGGGCGCACGCCTACCACCGCGCACTGGAGGGGCGGGGCGTGCTCACCCGGGTCTCCGAACACGGCCTCGGCAACGTCATCGAGGTGCGCCCGCCGCTCGTCCTGACGCCCGCCGAGGCCCATCTGGTCGCGGACAGGTTCGGCGAAGCCCTGGAAGCCCTCTGATGCGGGTGGTGTTGGAGCCGGGCGGGCCGAGGTTCGACCCCGGTCCGCCCGAACGCCCGCCGGGCGAACACGCGGTGCGCGTCCGCATCGAACTGGCCGGGGTCTGCAGGTCGGACCTCAAGGAGGTCGCCGGAAGCCGGTACGGCGTGAGCCAGTTCGGGCACGAGCTGGTCGGGGTGGTCGAGGAGTCCACGCTCCCGGGCCTCCCGCCGGGACAGCGGGTCACCCTCGACCCGAACGTCGCGATCGAACGGAGCACGGGCTTCGCCACCACGATGTGGGCGGCCGGCCCGGCCGACCGGCTCGGCGCCGCGCTGCCGGCCGTGCAGCGTCACATCCCGGCGCGCACGCTGGTCTTCACGGAGCCGCTGGCATGCGCCCGGCACTGTCTCGCCAGAGCCGCCCGCCACCTGGACCGCGACCTGGCCGGCGTGCGGCTCGGCGTCCTCGGGGCAGGAGCCGCCGGCGTGCTCATCGCCGCCCTGGCCCGGACGATGGGCCTCGACGTCGTCCTCACCAATCGGACCCCGGACCGCCGGGCTTTCCTGCGGGAGCGGGGGATCGTCGACGTCCCGATCGTCCCGACCGCGTCCGTACCGGCCGGTGCACTGGACGTCGCCGTCCTCGCCACCAGCTTCATCCACCCCGACGTCCTCCGTGAGGCGCTGCGGATGACCACGCGGGGCGGCCTGCTCCTGCTCTACGGCGGTACGGCGCCCGGCGACTCGCTTCCGGGCCTGGACTGCGACCTGGACACGGTACGCCGCCGCGAGGGCATTGTCACGACCCGCTGGCAGGGGAGGGAGGTCCGCATCGCGGGCACCTACGGCACCCTGCCCGCGGACTTCGAAGCGGCCCTCGGCGACCTCGCCGGACCGGCCATCGCACCGCACCGCATCGAGCGCATGATCGCCAGGCAGGTCGGCCTCGTCGAGCTGCCCGGCCTCCTGCGGGAACAGACCACCGGCCGCCACCTCGGAAAGACCCTCGTCGTGCCGTGACGCACCCGCACCGCCCGGCCGCACGCGCGGAACGCGCACCGGCCGCACCGGCCGCACCGGCGGCGGAGAACACCGGCGGACGACCTGAAAGGACGGTGTCGAGCATGGCCAGGATCCGCGCACTGGCGCTGGACTTCGGCGACACCCTGGCGCACCCGGGCCCGCAACCGGACGGGACCACCGTCGCCCGGGTCCTGCACGGCCTCGGCACGACCGTCGTGCCGGACGGCTTCCCCGACGCCTTCGACCTGGTCAGCCGCCGGGCCCGGGAGGAGGACCGGGCACACCTCACCCAGAGCCGGTTCACCGACCTGCTGCGGCGCAGCGCGCACGCGTGCGGGGCCGTGATCCCCGATCCGGGGGCCGCGTACGAGGCCGTGTTCACCGCGGTGCCCGATGCCGAGGTGGACCCGCGGGCCGCGGACGCGCTGCGTCGGCTGCACGGGCGCGGGCTGGTGTGCGTACTGGCCTGTGACACCCGACGCCCCGAGAGCGTGCGCCGCCGCACCCTCCGGGCGGCCGGCATCGCCCACTGCTTCGACGCACTGGTCCTGTCCAGCACCCTCGGGGTCCGCAAGCCGAACCCGCTGTTCTACGACGCGGTGGTGAGCGCGGCGGGCTGTCCGCCCGGGAACGTCCTGTTCGTCGGGGACAACCCGGCCAAGGACGCGATCGGGCCGGTCGGGTCCGGTATGCGTGCCGTTCTGGTCACGTCGGCGCCCCGGCCGGACGACCTTCCCGGGGGCACCGGGGTCATCGGGCACTTCGCCGAGCTGCCCGGATACCTGGAGCACACCGGTGACCTCTGACCGGACGCGCCGGGACGCCACCCGTCCGCCCCACCGGGGAACGGACCGCCGATGACCTGGGACTGGACGGAGCTGCCGGGGGACGTGCGACTGGCCGTCGAAGCCGCGATCGGCAGGCCGGTGACCGGCACCGAACCGGCCACGGCGGGAACGATCTCCGACTTCGCGGCGACCCTGCGCACCTCGGACGGCGACGTCTTCTGCAAAGCCGTGCGGACGGCGAACCCGCAGGCCTGGAAGCACCGGACGGAGGCCGAGGTGCATCCCCTCCTCCGGGGAGCCGCCCCCCGGCTGGAGTGGCTGGTCGAGACCGGGGGATGGCTGCTGCTCGGATTCGAGCACCTCCCCGGGCACCACGCCGATCTGCGCCCGGGCTCCCCCGACCTGCCGTCGGTGGCGGCCGCCCTCGCCACCCTCGTCGAACGGCTCACCCCGGCGCCGCCCGTACCGACGCAGCCGTTCGCCGCGCGGCTGGCGCAGCGCCGGCTCTGGCGCCTGATGGCCGAACACGACCGCGACCGGCTGGACGCCTGGGCGACGGCCCGCCTGGAGCAGCTCGTGCGGATCGAGGCGGCGGCGCCCGGCCTGGTCGACGGCGACACGCTGGCCCACACGGACCTCTCCGCCGGCAACCTCCTCGTCCACGAGGGGAGGGTCCGGGCCGTCGACTGGGCGTGGCCCGCCCGTGCCGCCTCCTGGACCGACACCGCGTCGCTGGTGCTGCGCCTCATCCACGAAGGACACAGCCCGCGGCAGGCCGAGGAGTGGGCCGGTACGGTCCCCGCCTGGAGCACGGCCGGCCCCGGGGCGATCACCGCCTTCGCCGTCGTCATCGCGGGCGTGCGCGAACACCGGAGGCGTCTCGGCTACGCCCCGCACCTGGACGCCCTGGCCGCCGCGGGCCGTCGGTGGGTGGACCACCGGCTGGAACATGAGGGCCGCCGGCCGCGCACGGCCGACGCCGCGGGCTGACCGCAGGGCAGCGGTCGAGCAGCTCGACGGCCCGGAAAGGGCCGGCGGAGCCGAGTCCGCCGGCGTTGCGGCGAGGGCGGCGAGTCGCGGCGCCACGGCCGCGGCCGGACGGATTGTCAAGCCGGCACCGGAGCGCCCCGTTCAGCAGTAGCCTCGGGATCGGTAACGACGGCCGTGGACGAGCGAGTTGGAGGCGACGGTGGCCGAAGGGGAGTCCGCGGTCCGGGGTGACGGCGGGGCCGGCGGGGAGGGCTGTCCGCTGCACGAGCGCGAGGCCGAGATCCGGTCGGCCGGTCAGGCGGTCGGGGCGCTCACCCGGCCCGCCGGTAGCGGGATCGGGGAACTGCTGGTGTACACCGGTGCGGCGGGGCTGGGCAAGACCGCCGTGCTGACCGAGGTGCGACGGGAGGCGAAGCGCGCGGGCTGCACGGTGCTGTCGGCCCGGGGCGGGGAGCGGCAGTGCCACGAGCCGTTCCACGTGGTGCGCCAGCTGGTGCAGCCGGTGCTGGCGGCCCTGTCCGGCGAGGAACGGGCGCAGGTGTTCGGGCCCTGGGAGGACATCGTCGGTCCGGCCGTCGGCCTGATGCCGCCCGGAGGGCAGCTCGACCCGCAGGGAGTGCGCGACGGACTGGACTTCGTGCTCACCCGCCTGGTGCAGCAGCGCTCGCCGGTGGCCGTGATCGTCGACGACCTGCACTGGGCCGATCCCGAGTCGCTCGGCTGGCTGGCGGGCCTCGCGGTGCGCGCACGGGAGCTGCCGGCCCTGCTGGTGTTCGCCTGCCGCGACGAGTTCCCCGACGAGGCCCTGGCGCTGCAGCGCGGCCTGGTCGGCAGGGCCGACCGGCGGCACGAACTGCGGCCGCTCCAGCCGGCCTCGGTCGCGCACCTGGTCCGCGCGGCCCTCGGCGCGCAGGCGGAGGACGTCTTCTGCCGCCACGTCTGGGCGGTCACGGCCGGAAACCCGTACGAGACCACCGCCCTGCTGCGCGAGGTGCTCGACCAGCGGCTCGACCCCGTCGAGGAGAGCACCGGGCAGCTGCGCGAACTCGCCGTCGGTGCCCGGGGGATGACGCTCCGGCACTGGCTGGACAAGATCGGCCCGACCACCGTGCAGTTCGCCTGGGCGGCGTCCATGCTGGGCACCGACATCCGCCCGGACCTCGCCGCCGCCATCTGCGCCCAGGGCCCGGACACCGCCGCCGAGTCCGTCCGGGAGCTGCGCCGGCACGGGGTCCTGACCAGCACGCCGGGAGGCCGGCTGGAGTTCGTCCACCCGCTGATCGCCACCTCGGTCTACCAGTCGATGCCGCCCGCCACCCGCACCGGGATGCACGGGGTGGCCGCCGTCGAGACCGAGAACGCCGGCCTCGGCCTGCTGACGGCGTCCCGGCACCTGCTGGAGACCCTGCCCGAGGGCGACGGCGAGATCGTGGGCAAGCTGCGCCGGGCGGCCCGCGAGCACCTGGCCATCGGCGCGCCCGAGGCGGCCCAGCGCTGCCTGCGCCGCGCCATCAGCGAACCGCCCGCCGACGAGGACCGGGCCGCCGTGCTCTACGAACTCGGCTGCTCGGCACTGCTCACCGACCCGGCGACCACGGTCAACCAGCTGCGCCTGGCACTCGCGGACCCGTACGGGCTGGGCCCCGAGCTCCGGGTGGACGCGATCTTCCGGCTCGCCCAGGCCCTCGCCCACAGCAACCGGCTCGGCGAGGCCGCCGCGGTGTGCGCCGAGGAGGCCGCCCGCACCCTCCCCGGCCCGGGCCGCCTGCGTCTGGAGGTCGCCCACTTCATGTTCGCCGCGTTCCAGTTCGAGGACGAGGACGGTCCGGGCCGCTCCCGGAGGCTCGCGGAGTTCGACCGGATGCTCGAAACGGTCGGACTGGCCTTCAGCGACACCGGGGCCGGCGGCTCGGCCCCCACCCCCACCGGCACCGGTACCGGCGCGGACGGCGGACCGGCCCCGTACGAGGGCGTCTTCGAACACAACGGCCTGGTCCATGCGGTGGCCGTGCTGCGCTGCTGGGACCTCACGCTGCGCGGGGTGGACCGCGAGGAGGCGATCGCCCTGGCCGAGTCCGCGCTGCCGGACGGCCGCCTGCCCCGCAGTCTCGGCTGGACCAACACCACCTGGGGTTTCGAGCTGCCCGGGATCCTCGGCATCAGCTACCTCTACGCCGACCGGGTCGACCGGGCGGAGGAACTGTTCACCGAGGCGGTCCGTGCGTACGAGGTCGCCGGGTGGAGCGGGGGCCACCTCGGCTTCGCCTACCTGCTCACCGGCATGCTCCGGTTCCGCTGCGGCGCCCTGGCGGACGCGGAGGACTACCTGCGCCGGGCCCTGCGCATCGCCGAACGGATAGGCCCGGGCGTCCCGCTGCACTGGGACGCGGTCGGGGCGCTGGCCGAGACCCTGGCCGCGCGCGGCCGGCTCCCCGAGGCCCTGGAACTGGCGCGCGAGCACGCCTTCGGCCCGCCGTACCCGACGGTGATGGTGCTGCCCGACGCCCCCACGCTGTACGGCCGCCTCCTGCTGGCCCGGGGCGACGCGCCCGGCGCGGCCGCGACGCTGACCGCCGCCGGCGCGGCCCTGGATGCGCGCGGGTGGCGCAACACGGTGTGGGCGCCGTGGCTCGGGCACCTGGCGCGCGCGGTCGCCCCCGACCAGCCGGACCGGGCCCGTGACCTCGCCGAGGAGGGCGTCCGCCGCGCCCGGGAGTCCGGGACGGACTCGGCCGTCGGCAGCGCGCTGCGGCTCTGCGCGGCGGTGCACGACCGGCCGCGCGCGGCCGGGCTGCTGGCGCAGGCCGTCCGGCACCTGGAGCGGTCACCCGCCCGGTACGAGCACGCGATCGCCCTGGTCGACCTGGGTGAGGCGCTGGGCGCCGCCCCGGCCGCCCGCAGCGCCCTGACCCGGGGGCTGGAACTGGCCGTCCGGTGCGGCGCCGACGGCCTGGCCGCCCGCGCTCGCGACCTCCTGCACACGGGCGCGGCGGGCTGAGGCGGGGCTCAGGACGCCGCCGGCGCAGGCGGTGCCGGCGGCGTGTCCGACGTGCGGTGAAGTCGGCGCGGGTGGTTCGACCAGGACCGGTCGGGCCCGCTCGAACATTCGACATGCCGTGCTCCCGGAGCGGGGGAGCGTCGAACCGGCGGGCCCTGCGCGCCCGTGGCCTTTCGGCCCGCTTGGCCCGGGCATTGCCAAGCCGTGAAAGTCGCCGGCCCGGGGGCGCGCGGGGCAAGGGCCCGCGCCGGGGTTTCGACCCGGGATCCGCCGCCGGGCGGTCGGCACGCAACGGGTCCGGAACGCGTCTGCTCCGGCGGTCCCCGGAGGCGGCGCTGTCGCGCAAGTCGCTTGTGGTGGCAGCGGGTTGGATCACCCTGCGGGGGCGGCCACCGCGGGATGCCTGGCCTGATGTCGACAGATCGCTGATTGAGCGTCAACGTTCAAGTTCTGCTGCGAACTTGTGCGATGCCCCTTTAAGCTCCCGTTAACAATGGCGGCTTTTCGCCACTCGCGGACTCCCTCAAGAGGTCGGGCGACAGGCCCAACTGGACGATGAGAGCAGGGATGACAACGACAACTGGGAAAACAGCCGGTGCCGCGCGCGGCCCGGGCCGGCGCCGAACGGGTGTGCCGGGCAGTCGCACCCTCGGCGGTGCCGTGGCCATGGCCGTCGGGATCGGCGCCTGTTCGCTGGCGGTGGCCCCGTCGGCCTTTCCGCTGTCCGGCGACGGGACGGTGACGGTCCGCGTGGTGCGGGCCGTCGACACGAGCGGGGTGTGGACGCCGGCGCTGGAGCCGGGCATCGCCGGTGTGCAGGTGAAGCTCACCGACGACGCCGGGGCCGGCATCGAGGGTGTCACGGCGGCCGACGGCACGGTGAAGCTGGCGCCGGGCGGATCGAAGCTGTCCGGGGGCAAGTACCGGGTGCAGGTGGTGAATCCGAAGCCGGGGGTGCTGTTCCCGGCCTTCGCCTCGCGGCAGGGGCTGGACGGTGCGCCGAACCAGCTGAGCAGCAACGAGGAGTTCGTGGACCTCACCGGCGGGAAGGAGGTGGCGTTCACGACCGGGCTGTGGAGCCCGGGCGACTACTGCCAGAAGAACGCGCCGCTGGTGACGACCTGTCAGCCCACCACCCGCGAGGGCGGGACCCAGCGCACGCTGGTCTCCTTCCCGTACAGTGCGCGCGGTCAGGCCGGCGTGGACGCCAACGTCACGAACATCGCCACCAACGCCGAGACCGGCACGCTCTACGGCATCGCGTGGAACCGGGCCGACCGGAGGGTGTTCTCCTCGGCGGTCGCCAAGCGCAGCACGGACTACGGCCCCGGCGGCGCGGGCGGGATCTACGTGACCGACCTGGAGGCGAAGCGGACCACGCTGTTCGCCACCGTCCCGGACGCCGGTCCGACCGCCCACGGCGGCGGCACCGACGACGCGTTCGTCGCGGCGCCGGGCAAGGAGAGCCTCGGCGGCATCAAGGTCACCGACGACGGCAAGGACCTCTTCGTCGTCAACCTCAACGACCGCAAGCTCTACCGCTACGACGCCACCGTGCCCACGGCCGCCGCTCCGAGGGCCTCCTACCCGATTCCGGACCCGGGCTGCCCCGCGGCCGGCGACTGGCGCCCCTTCGGCCTCGGCCTGCAGGACGGCACCGGTTACCTCGGCGGCGTCTGCTCGGGCGAGTCGACCGGCAAGGCCTCGGACCTTCGAGCCGTGGTGCTGCCGTTCGACCTGGCCACCGGTGCCTTCGCGCCGGCGGTCCTGAACCAGCCGCTCGACTACCCGCGCGAGTCGACCGTCGGAGGGGGCGCGTGCGAAGGGCGCGGCTGGTTCCCGTGGACCAGCACGTTCCCGACCTCGCAGAACGGCCAGCCCTGCACGTCCTACATGGCCCAGCCGGAGCCGGAGTTGGGCGAGGTCGCCTTCGAGTCCGACGGTTCCATGCTGCTGTCCTTCCGTGACCGCTTCGGCGACCGCGCACCGGCTGGTGCCACCCCGGGATCCGCCTCCGTCGTCATGTCGGGCGGCGACCTGAACAAGGCCTGCCCGGCGAACGGCACGTACGTGATGGACACCAACAACGGTTGCGGACTGTCCCCCCGGGGCACCCGCTTCTTCGACACCAGCTGGGGCGGTCACCACAACACGGCGTTCGCCGGCATGGCCCTCTCCAAGGTCGAGAACACCATCGCGACCTCCGCCTTCGACCCCGACCACACCGCCTTCGGCTACGGCACGTCGTTCCTCCAGCGGAACGGTACGCAGGACCCGAAGTTCGGCCTGCGGCTCAACCCGGCGGGCGCCGTCGCCCCGTTCGGCAAGGGCGCCTCCATGGGTGACCTGGAGGTGCTCTGCGACCAGGCGCCGCTGCAGATCGGCAACCGGGTCTGGTACGACCCCGAGCGCAAGGGCGTCCAGAGCCCGGGCCAGCAGCCGGTCCCCGGTGCGACCGTCCACCTCTACGACGAGTCGGGGAAGGTGGTCGCCACGACGAAGACGACGAAGCGCGGCGAGTACTACTTCGACGACTCCAACGTGCCCGGCGGCCTGAAGCCGAGGACGAAGTACACCGTCCGGATCGACGAGCCGGCCGACTACGCCAAGGGCGGCCCGCTCTACCAGTGGGTGCCCACCGACCACGACGTCGGCGACAACCACTTCGTCGACTCCAAGGGCGTCGTCCCCTCCGGCGGCAAGTACCCGGAACGGGCCCTGACCACCGGCGGACCGGGCGAGAACGACCACACCTTCGACTTCGGATTCCGCCGGCAGGACGGCGTGTTGCGCCTGGTCAAGCACGACCAGGACGGCAAGCCGCTGGCGGGTGCGACGTTCCGGCTGTGGCAGGAGACGAACGGCACGGACGGGTTGCAGGCCACCGGGGCGAAGCCGGACACGCCCGTCGGCGAGCCCTGTACGACGGGTGCGGACGGCGTCTGCCAGGGCAGCGGCACGCCGGGGACGTACTACTGGCAGGAGGTGAGCCCACCGAAGGGCTACGCCGCGCCGGAGAACCCGGTGGCGGGGCCGCTGGTGCTCACCTCCGACAACCTCGACGCCGGGGTCTCGGTGACGGCCGTCAACCGGCTCATCCCCACCCCGACGCCCACTCCCACCCCGACGACGACGTCCACCCCGACGCCGACGACGCCCCCGACGACGCCCCCGACGCCGCCGGACACCCCGGGCGGGCCGGACACCCCGGCCGCACCGGTGACACCGCGCCCCGCGCCCGGCTCGCACCTGGCCAGTACCGGTGTGGGGCAGGGGATGTCGATGGCCCTGGCCGGTGCCGTGGTGCTCACCGTCCTCGGCACGGCCTTGCTGGTGACGGCCCGTAGGCGAAGGGCCCGGCAGCAGTAGCCGCTCCGGCCCTCCCACGGGGGCCGGTACATCGGGCGGGGTGGCGGCCCACCCGGCCGGGGACCCCCCCCCCCCG